>DSCZ01000372.1 GCA_011048855.1 Desulfobacteraceae bacterium
AACCGAAGTATTGAAGAGAAGGTGTCAGCCAATCATGAGTTGTTGCCTTGTAGTGTAATGAATCCCTGACTTGGAACATTGTCCCAGAAACGCGTCGGCTATGCATGATCCTTTTCTAAATAAGATGTCTTTAAAGACACTTCACATTACTAGCAGTATCGGGGAGCAATCATTCGGCCTCGGTCATGTTGCTGTCAGTTTGGCCCAGTCGCAGAATGAGCTTGGTCTCGACGCCTGGCTATGGTGTCTTGATCCAGCCGATCAGATTAAGTGGGCTGTTGCTCATCTCGGATTAAATGAACATAAAGTCAAAAACTTCCCCTGTAAGGTTTTTTCAAGATTGGGATATAGTCACAAGATGTTTTTATCTGTGAAGAACGAAGCAGGATGCTTTGATGTGGTACATCAACATGGCATATGGACTGCGTGCTCGTATATGACAAAAAAAATGAGGGAGAAACATAGAATACCTACAGTAATAGCGCCCCATGGTTCACTGCAGAAGTGGGCTTTGAAACGCTCCTCTTGGAAAAAGCAAATGGCCTATTTGGCATACGAGAGGAAGAATTTGCACTATGCTTCGTGTTTGCACGCAACGTCTGACGAAGAAATTTCTGACTTCAGAAATTATGGACTCTCAAATCCCATAGCTTTAATTTCGAATGGTGTGTCCCCATCGTGGCTTGAAAGTGTGGGAAGCGGCGAGCAGTTTCGTAATCTTTATTCCATACGTCAAGACCAAAGGGTCCTTTTGTTCATGTCCCGGATTACTCCCAAAAAAGGATTGTTAATACTACTTGAAGCAATGTCAAGAATTCAAAGCCGCATGAGTAAATGGTTGTTGATCGTTGCCGGGTCTGATGAATTCGGACACTTGAAGGAGGTAACTGCCTTAGTCCACAAGTTAAACTTGGACAACTTTGTAATATTTGCCGGTCCTCTTTATGGGCAGGAAAAGCGTAACGCCTTTGCCGCAGCTGATGTGTTTATATTGCCCTCTTATAGCGAAGGATCACCGATGGTCGTTTTAGATGCTTTAGCAGCCGGGGTTCCTGTCATAACGACACAAGCGACGCCTTGGGAGCAACTGGTAAATTCACAATGTGGGTGGTGGACCGATGCTACAATTGAAGGGCTGGTTAATGCACTTAATTGTGTGATAGATTTAAATCCAATTCAGCTTCGGGCTATGGGGGATCGTGGAAAAAGTCTTGTTCGCACTCACTACCTATGGTCCCTGCAGGCAGAAAAAACGAAAACTCTTTATGCTTGGCTGATGGGGAATATACCAAGGCCTGATTTCATTATTGTTGATTGATTCATTCGAGATTTCATTACTTTCAATATAATTTCTAAACGGGGAGAGCCTCATGTTTGCAAACAAGACGCTGCTAATCACCGGTGGAACCGGATCCTTCGGTAATGCGGTTTTAAGAAGGTTCCTGGACAGCGAAGTAAAAGAGATCCGCATCTTCAGCCGGGACGAGAAAAAGCAGGAGGACATGCGTATCAAACTCAACAGTTCAAAAGTTAAATTTTATATAGGGGATGTACGCCATTACGATAGTGTCAGTTCTGCCGTGACGGGTGTTGATTATGTTTTTCATGCGGCTGCGTTGAAACAGGTTCCTTCTTGTGAATTTTATCCCATGGAAGCGGTGAGAACCAATATCCTTGGAACTGAAAACGTGTTGAATGCGGCAGTGGCCGGGAATGTTAAAAAAGTTATTGTCCTCAGTACGGACAAGGCTGTTTATCCCATCAACGCCATGGGTTTGTCAAAGGCGATGATGGAAAAGCTTATGGTTGCAAAGGCCCGAACTATCAATAGTGATGACAGAGGAACTGTTCTCTGCGGTACCCGTTACGGAAACGTCATGGCAACAAGAGGTTCGGTTATCCCGCTCTTCGTGAACCAGATCAAGGTAAAAAGACCTCTTACACTGACAGATCCGAACATGACCCGTTTTCTCATGTCCCTTGATGAAGCGATTGACCTGGTTCTTCATGCCTTTAAACATGCCGCTCATGGTGATATTTTTGTTCAGAAATCACCGGCTTCGACGATTTATGACCTGGCAGTGGCACTCAAGGAGATATTCAAAAGCGACAACGACATCAAAATCATCGGAACTCGACATGGTGAAAAACTGTATGAAACATTGCTCACCCGCGAGGAACTCGCCAAAGCGGAGGATCACGGCTCGTACTACCGGATTATCCCTGATGACCGGGATCTGAACTATAACAAATACTTTACCGAAGGGATGGAACAGGTTTCAGTAACAGAAGACTACAATTCGCACAACACGACGCGGCTGTCCAGAGAAGATGTGGTGGAGAAACTGATGCGGCTCGATTACATCCAGCGCGCGCTTGCAACGTGGGGTTCTTCATGAAAACGGTGCTTGTCACCGGCTCAGGAGGGTTCATCGGTAGAAATCTGCTGGAAGCCCTGGGGCGGCGATCCGATTGTCGAATCCTTGAATTCGAGGTTGAAGACGCACCGTCGTTGCTCAGGAAACACTTGGCAGCAGCAGATATCGTGTATCATCTTGCCGGGGTCAATCGTCCCACCGATGAAGAGGAATTCATGCGGGGCAACGTCGGGCTCACCGAGTTTATGCTGGCTGCGCTGGAAGAATTGCAGCGGACTCCCGCCATTGTCATGTCTTCATCAACGCAGGCGGCATTGGACAATCCTTATGGCATCAGCAAGAAGAAGGCCGAGGAGGCGTTCTTTGATTTCGCCGGCAGAACGGGCGCTCCGGTGTACATGTACCGGTTGACCAACGTGTTCGGTAAATGGTGCCGCCCCAACTACAATTCGGTGGTTGCAACGTTTTGCTACAATAGTGCCCGGAACCTGCCCATAACTGTTTCGGACAGGTCGAAAGAACTGGAGCTTGTCTATATCGGAGACGTGATAGCGAACTTTCTGGATATTCTGGATCGTCGTCCCGCCGCTCCGGTCGATGATTACCTTGCCATTACTCCAACTTACCGTGTGACCTTGGGAGAACTAGCGGACATGATAGGGAGGTTTCGGGACATTCGGCGTACCCTGACAATTCCCGACATGAGCGATGCTTTCACGAGGCGTCTCTATGCAACCTATCTCTCATACCTCGAAAGAGACGATTTTGCCTATGGCGTTGCGTCAAGGACCGACGAGCGGGGTACTCTCGCAGAGTTGCTCAAATCAGAACAATTTGGACAGATATTTGTTTCACGGACGCGAGAAGGCGTCATTCGAGGCAATCATTACCACAATACGAAAGTAGAAAAATTCTGTGTCATCCAGGGTGAGGCCGTCATACGTTTCCGCCATATTCATTCCGATGAAGTCCTTTCATACAATGTTTCCGGTGACGATATCAGGATCGTTGACATTCCCCCGGGGTATACCCATTCGATAGAGAATCTCTCCAACGGAGAGATGATCGTCCTCTTCTGGGCAAACGAAGTCTTTGATCCGGAAAATCCGGATACACACCACTGCGAGGTGTAAGGGTGAAAAAACTCAAAGTTGCCACTATTATCGGCACCAGACCGGAGATTATCCGTCTTTCTCGGGTTATGGCGGTACTGGACCGGGACATGGACCACATGATAGTGCACACGGGTCAGAACTATGACTACGAGTTGAACCAGATTTTTTTTGACGATCTGGACCTGCGAAAACCGGATTATTTTTTGGAGGCGGCGGGAAAAAGTGCGGCGGGGACCATCGGGCAGGTGATCAGCCGTTCAGATGAGGTCTTGGCGGAAATCAACCCTGACGCCGTTCTGATACTGGGTGATACCAACAGCTGCCTTGCGGCCATCGCCGCAAAACGGCGAAAAATTCCTGTTTTTCATATGGAAGCGGGCAACCGTTGTTTCGATCAGCGTGTTCCAGAGGAAATTAATCGAAAAATAGTGGACCACATCAGCGACATCAATATGCCCTATAGTGCAATCTCACGGGAGTATCTTCTGAGGGAAGGCCTGCCCCCGGACAGGATTATTACAACGGGCAGCCCCATGTACGAAGTTCTGCATTACTATATGCCGAAGATTGATTCCTCTGATATTCTGGAACGTTTCGGGTTGAAGGAACGGGACTATTTCCTGGTGAGTTCCCATCGGGAAGAGAATATCGATTATCCGGAACAGTTTGAAAAACTGGTGGTGGTACTGCAAAATCTTGCAGAACATTTCGGCAAGCGGGTCGTCGTATCTACTCATCCCCGGACACAAAAGATGCTTGACCGTAACGGGGTGGCTCTGCCGGCGTCTGTGGAGCTGTTGAAACCGCTGGGGTTTACCGATTATGTTCGTCTGCAGATGAACGCCGCCGCCGTTCTTTCCGACAGCGGAACCATCACGGAGGAATCGTCGATTCTCAATTTTCCCGCCCTGAACATACGCAATGCCCATGAACGGCCGGAAGGCATCGAGGAAGGCGCGGTTATGATGACGGGGCTGGAATGGGAAACCGTTCTGCGGGGACTTCAGATTCTGGCATTCCAGAAGCGAGGCGGCGAGAGAACGCTGCAGATGGTTAAGGATTATGATGTTCCCAGCGTGTCGGAAAAGGTTGTGCGGATCATCCTGAGCTATACGGGATATGTCAACCGGGTGGTGTGGCGGAAGTGATGGTATGCGCGTTCTTTTTCTGACCCAGTGGTTTCAGCCGGAACCCTTTTTCAAGGGTCTGCCCTTTGCAAAGGCCCTTGCCGACCGGGGACACGACGTCGAGGTTCTGACCGGGTTCCCCAATTATCCCGGCGGAACGCTCTATCCCGGCTACCGGGTGAAAGCCTGTCAACGTGAAGTGATCGACGGCATCATTGTTCACCGCGTCCCTCTCTATCCCAGTCACGACCTGTCAACCCTTCGAAGGATAATCAATTATGTCAGTTTCTCGCTTACATCTTTCATCTTGGGTCCGTGGCTTGTCAAAAAGCCCGATGTCATTTATGTCTATAACCTTGTTACGCTGGGGCCGACCGCGTTTCTGCTCCGGCTGATCACAGGCGCCCGGGTTGTTATTGATGTTCAGGATCTATGGCCCGATTCGGTTGTCAATTCCGGTATGATGCGGAACCGTCACGCTTTGCGCCTTTTGAACGGCTTTTGTCGGGGTGTCTATCAAAGGGCAGACCTGCTGACTGTGTTGTCTCCGGGGTTTAAGGAGAAACTTGTTGAGCGAGGAATGCAACCCCGGGACATCCATGTTATTTACAACTGGTGCGATGAGTCGAGCTTCGCCATGAATGTCCGATTGCCTGAAACCGCGCAAAATGATGCGAAGGGTTCTTTTGATGTTCTCTTTGCCGGAACCATGGGATCAGTCCAGGGGCTCGATACGGTTCTGGATTGCGCCCTTATGTGCAAAGAAACTCTGCCGGCGGTGCGTTTCATCCTGATCGGCGGAGGCGCTGAGCGCCGCAGGCTTGAGCGCCGTAGCTGTGAGCTGGGATTGGACAATGTTTCCTTTCTGCCTCCCCGTCCTATGGATGAAATGGGAGAGCTATACTCTCTTGCCGACGCCCTGCTTGTGCACCTGAAAGATGAGCCGGTCTTTCACATTACGATTCCCTCTAAAACGCAGGCTTACCTGTATGCAGGAAAACCGATTATTATGGCTGTTCGGGGAGATGCCGCCCGGCTCGTCCGCGATGCTGGTGCAGGGCTGCAGTGTGAACCGGAGGATCCGGAATCAATGATGACGGCGATCCGTTTATTGTATGAAATGAGTGATGACGAAAGGCGGAGTATGGGTGAGCGGGGGTATCGCTATTATCTGGACAATCTGTCTTTCAGTGAGGGCGTAAAGAGCTTTGAAAAATTGATGCAGGTCGCTTCGAAAGAGGATGCCCGGGGCGCATGAAATCAGGGAATCAACTTTTTGATTGTGCCGGTGCGATCGTTGCGCTGATGGCGGCATCGCCGCTGATTATAGTAATCGGCGTAATGGTTCGTTTCCTTCTGGGGTCTCCCGTTCTCTTTCGCCAGGAACGGCCGGGATTGCAGGGTCGCCCCTTTCATTTGATAAAATTCCGGACCATGACCGACGATCGAGATGCCATAGGCAACTTATTATCCGATCAGAAACGCTTGACCCGGTTCGGTCGCTTTCTCCGTGCCTTGAGCCTCGACGAACTACCCGAGCTGTTCAACGTTCTCAAGGGCGACATGAGCCTTGTGGGTCCAAGGCCGCTTCTAATGCAATATCTGGATCGCTACACGCCGGAACAGGCCCGCCGACACGAAGTCAAACCGGGCATTACCGGCTGGGCCCAGGTGAACGGTCGCAATGCCATTACCTGGGAGGAGAAATTCAAGCTGGACCTGTGGTACGTTGACAACTGGTCGTTGAGACTGGACTTGAAAATACTGTGGATGACGATGGCAAAAATCCTGAAACGAGAGGGCATCAGCCAGCCGGGACAGGCGACGATGGAGGAATTTATGGGAAGCGGCGGACCGCGCCGGGAAGGCTGATCTGCTGCCTGCCATAGTCGACCAGAGGGGTGACCGATGAAAGAGCGTTTCGAGAACTGGACCTATCCGGATGTGGAAGAGGGAAAACCGACCAGGTATAACTGGGTGGTTCAACATGTAAAAAATTTTCATCTGGGCTTTAAAACGGATATCGGCGCTTTCACGTACATCAACGCGAAAAACATCGTTACTATTGAAGATGACGTTCAGATCGGTTCGCATTGCGCGATTTATTCGGTTTCGACGATCGACGGAAAGTCCGGGCCCGTAACGTTGAAAAAGGGATGCCGGCTGGGAAGCCACAGCGTCGTGATGCCCGGCGTGACTATCGGGGTAAACGCCCTGGTCGGGGCACACAGTTTTGTCAACAGTGATATTCCCGACAACGCCGTTGCTTTCGGCGTCCCCGCGACAATCTCGAGGACGAACCAGCCATGAAAACCTGGATAACTCTCTTCAGACAATGGATGCAATCCGATTATACACGGCACGGTCTGGTCATCCGTCTTGCGGTCGACCTGTTCCTGGTGAATCTCGGGTTTTTTCTCGGCATACTGGCGACGTTGGGACTCTGGGCGGTCCCGTGGCCGGGCACATTCGGAGCCCTGTTCCGCGAACTGTTCCTGAATGTCTGGTTGGCCAATGCCCCGATGCTGACGGCCTGTTGCCTGTTCGCTTTTATATTGAACGGCCTGTATCGAGGAACGGCGTTCAGAACAATGACCTACACGGGCCGCGTGCTCGGCACGGTCAGGGCCGTCGGGACGGCTTTTCTGCTTTTCATCGTGTGGGTGTTCATGACAAAGACTTATATGCCCCGAAGCACGCTGATGGCTGGCTGGTTTTTTATTTTTATTTTCATGGTGGCCAGCCGCCTGCTTGCCACGGCTCTGTTCCGCCAGTATCGACTGGTTCCCGCCGGTACGCATGATATTCCCGCCGACTCGACGGCGCTCGGCGCGGCGGTGATCTCAAGCCAGGACGGCTGGATCCCACCGGAACGGCTGCCCGAAAGGACGTCGTGGCCGCATTTTGAAGACGACGAAATCAGCGCAGCCGTCGCTGTTTTACAGTCGGGACGAATAAACCAGTGGACGGGCAGCGAGGTTGCATCGTTCCAGGAGGAATTCGCCGCGTTCTGTGGAGTACGACACGCGGTGGCGCTTGCCAACGGATCGGTGGCGCTTGAACTGGCGCTGAAGGCCTGCGGGATCGGACCGGGCGACGAGGTTATCGTGACTCCCCGGACATTTATCGCTTCCGCAAGTTCAGTCGTTTTACAAGGAGCGATCCCCATATTCGCCGACGTTGACCGGGACAGCCAGAATATAACCGCCGGTTCGATCCGCGCGGTTCTGTCACCCCAGACCAGGGCCGTCATCGCCGTTCATCTCGCGGGCTGGCCCTGCGACATGGATGAAATAATGGAGTTGGCCGGAGAACATAATCTCATCGTCATAGAGGACTGCGCCCAGGCTCACGGGGCACGATACCGAAACCGCCCGGTTGGTTCATTCGGCCACGCGGCGGCCTTTTCGTTCTGCCAGGACAAGATCATGACCACCGGCGGGGAGGGGGGCATGCTGTTGACCAACGACAGCGACGTATGGAGGCGGGCCTGGTCGTTCAAGGACCACGGCAAGAGTTATGACGCGGTGTATCGTCCCGATCATCCGCCCGGATTCCGGTGGCTTCACGAATATTTCGGCACCAACTGGCGTATGACCGAGATGCAGGCGGCCATCGGCAGAAGGCAGCTGCACAAGCTCGATGACTGGGTTCGCTCCCGGAGATCGAACGCGGAGGTTTTGGCGCAACGGTTTTCCGCTTTGCCGGCTCTGCGCGTCGTCCACCCCTCGTCCGACATTTTCCATTCGTATTATAAATATTATGTGTTTGTTCGACCGGAACGATTGAAAAAGGGGTGGAACCGGGACCGGATAATGAGCGAGATGACAAATCGAGGCGTGCCCTGTTTCAGCGGCAGTTGCAGCGAAATTTACCGGGAAAAGGCATTCGCCGGCGAAGGTCTGCAGCCGCCGGAACGTTTGCCCGTAGCACAGGAACTTGGTGAAACGAGTCTCATGTTTCTGGTGCATCCAACGCTGACCGCAGAGGACATGCAAAAAACCGCCGATGAGGTGGAAAGTGTTTTGGCGGCGGCATGCCTGTAATTTTTTTCGGGCGTCAAGATTCCGCTGGACCGGCTTTTTCGGTGGGGCCGCTCATCTATCTCTATTGACTTCCGTATCTGATTGTGTTAGTCGCGGTCCGAGGCGGAAGAGGCATGAACGGCGCGGGCATTAATGGAAAAAAATACCAGGCAGAAAGTAATGGAAATGGCCTATGCCAGCAGTCTCGGCATTGCAATGGCTATTTCCGTTTTCGGATGCCTGTTGATAGGAGCCTACCTTGACCGCAAGTTTCAAACAACGGCGAACGTTTTCACGGTGCTTTTTCTGGTTATTGGCATACTCGCCGGTTTCTGGAATTTTTATGTGTTCATAAAGCAGCTTCTCGACAAGGAAAAAAGGGAAGCCAGCGTGGCGAAAAAGTCTAAGGAAGCACTGGACAATGAAAAAAGAAAGCGATCCCATACTAAGAAAAATTAAGGTGAGAAACTGGCTGGTCGTGGGTCTTTTCACGGCCGGAAGCCTGGCGTTTCAATCGTTTCCGATTACGCTTGGCGTGTTTCTCGGCGGGTGCATCTGCTCTCTGAATTTCCACTGGATGTACAGCGACGCGAGG
>DSCZ01000361.1 GCA_011048855.1 Desulfobacteraceae bacterium
ATTCATCCACTGCGGTTATCGAAACACGCGTACCGATGGTCCATTTTTCCTGGGAAGCCTTAAAGGTCCTGCAGTCAAATTTGACCGCTTCGGCCGCAGCAGGGCATATGGCCGTAACGGCGGTCCCCACCCCCAACAGGCCTGAGAGCCGCAGAAACGCCCGCCTGTCCAGACTTCCTACCCTGGAGAGATCAGAGATATGTTTTTCCATTGGCCTTTCCTGTGTGTCGGCTGGCAAGAAATAAACGTCAAAACACTTTCTTTCTACACATTCGGGCGGAAAAATGCAAGCCTTACCCGCAAAAATTCATACCGCGCAGGGTAGACACGCCCTTGTTATGAAGGTTACAGCGAATCGATCATGGACATTATCTGGCCCATTTCGAACCCCTTCAGGTTCAACGCCCCGGAACGGCAGGAAGATACGCACAAGCCGCACCCTTTACAGAGGGCCGGTTCGACCTCCGCCTTGCCGGTTTTTTCGTTGAACCCGGGCGCCGAATAAGGACAGATCGACACGCAGACACCACAGGCGCTGCAAAGATTCTGGTCCACATAGGCGACAGTCCCTGCCACCGGGATCGTTCGCGCGGAAAGAAGCGTAACCGCGCGAGCGGCGGCGGCCTGCGCCTGGGTGATCGATTCATCGATCGGTTTCGGCGAATGAGCCAGCCCGCATATAAAAACCCCGTCGGTCGCGAAATCCACCGGCCGCAATTTGACATGAGCCTCTGCGAAAAATCCGTCGTTGTTGCGGGTGACCTTAAAAAAGCGCGCCAGGGATTCGTCCTCGTCCGGCACCACCGCACTTGCAAGCACCAGCAGATCCGCCCGAAGCAACATCGCTCTGTTGAAGACCGTGTCCGTGAACATCATACCGAGGAAAGAACCCTGATCCGATACCTGAAGATCCTTGTCCGCATCATAGCGGATAAAAATGATCCCTTTCCCCCTGGCCTCGCGGTAAAGATCTTCTCTCAATCCGTAAGGGCGCATGTCGCGGTAAACAATATATATGGCCGCCGTTGGATTGAGCTCTTTAAGCCTAATTGCGCTCAAAAGGGACTGCGTACAACATATCTTGGAGCAATAAGGCCTCTCCGGGATACGGGATCCGACGCACTGCAAAAACACGGCTGAATTGATCTCTTTAACTGAATCTTTCTCCTCCATCAACCGACGCTGCAATTCGAGGCCGGTTACCACCCGCGGGCTCTCACCGTAAAGATGTTCTTCCGGAACCAATTCCGAGGCCCCGGAAGCGATGATCGTGACACCGTGTTCCAATTCGACGGATTCTCCCTTTTCCGAGACGGTGGTCTTGAAGTTCCCCACAAATCCGTTGACCCCGGTGATTTCGGCATTCAGGTGTACATCTATCGAGGGGTCCGATTCAACGCGCGAGATCATTTCGTGCAAAAACGCATGGACATCCTCCCTTCGCCAGGTTTCGGCGACGTTCCGTGCGTTCCCGCCCAGGCTTCCCGTCCGTTCAAGCAGGTAGGATTTGTAGCCCTGATCCGAAAGATTTATTGCCGCTGACATGCCTGCCACACCCCCGCCGATTACAAGCGCTCGCTGGTCTATTTCCAGTACCGGCTCGGTCAGTGGCTGCAGCAAAGTCACTTTGGAAACGGCCATGCGGACAAGATCCATAGCTTTTTCGGTGGCTTTTTCAGTATCGTCCCTGTGAACCCATGAACACTGGTTTCGGATATTGGCCATTTCGAACAGGTATTTGTTGATCCCGGCCCCTGTCAGAGTCTCCTGGAAAAGCGGCTCGTGGGTCTTCGGGGTGCATGCGGCCACCACAACACGGTTCAAATTCTGTTCCCGGATGATCTGAGCCATTTTCTCCTGGGTATCCTGGGAACAGCTGAACAGATTCACCTCGGAATAAGCGACGTAGGGCAATCTTTCAGCAAAGGCTTTGACCCGTTCGACATCGACCGTCCCGGCTATGTTTGTCCCGCAGCAGCAAATGAAAACACCGATACGCGGGGACTCGCCACGGGTATCGGTCTCCCGGGGAACCTCCTTGGTGCGGGTCAGAGACCATCGCGATTCAGCAAGGGAGCCCCCGGCGACGCCCGCGGCCGCGCTTGAATCAATAACGGAGGACGGAATATCTTTCGGAGCCTGAAAGGTTCCGCAGACATAGATACCCGGAACCGAACTGCATACCGGGGAGAAGCTGCTCGTGGCTGCATACCCGTAATGGTTGAGTTCCACACCGAGCCTGCCTGCAAGTTCCCTTGACACGCTACTCACGCCGAGGCCGACGGACAGGACCACCATATCGAAGGGTTCCTGCATTGCCCTGCCCTCGTCATCCACATAATTGATCAGGTAACGGCCGGATTCGGCGTCATAGGGAACGCCGATCACTCTCGATTTGATGAAACGTACTCCCTGCTCGTCTTTGGCCCGGTTGTAATAACGTTCGAAATCCTTGCCGTTCGTCCGGATGTCTATATAAAACACGGCGGCATCGAGTTTACCCTTGCTGTGTTCTTTGGCCAGCATCGCCTCCTTTACCGCATAGGTGCAGCACACAGCCGAGCAGTACCCCCGCGCCCCTATATGCTCGTCTCTCGATCCGACACACTGGAGCCAGGCGATTTTTTCGGGTTCCTTGTGATCCGACGGCCGGACCAGATGTCCGCCGGTGGGTCCGGAGGCGGAAAGTATTCTTTCAAATTCAAGACTTGTCACTATATCGGGATAGCGGCTGTATCCGAAGGTATCGTGGGTGGACGGGTCAAAGGCTTCCCCACCCTGGGCGATGACAATCGCCCCGACCTTCAGGTGATGCTGCTTTTCGGTGTCCTGGTAATTAATCGCCCCGGCAGGGCAGACTTTTTCGCAATTACCGCATTTATCTTTAGTAAGTTTGAGACAATGCTCGGCATCAATTGCGTATTTGAGCGGAACGGCCTGGGGATATTTGACATAAATGGCCTTCCGCTTTGCCAGTCCGCCGTTGTATTCATCGGGGACTTTTTTCGGACACTTCTCCGCACACAGCCCGCAGGCGATACATTTGTCCAGATCCACGTACCGGGGATGCTGGGTGACATCCACGGTAAAATCACCCTCCTCACCGGATATCGCAGTGACTTCGGAGAGCGTGAGCAACTCGATATTTATGTGCCGGCCGACCTCGACCAGTTTGGGGGAGATAATTCACATCGCACAGTCATTGGTCGGAAAGGTCTTGTCCAGCTGGGACATCATACCGCCTATGGAACTGGTTCGCTCCACAAGATATACGAAAAGTCCGGAGCCGGCCAGATCCAGCGCGGCCTGCATCCCTGTAATGCCGCCGCCGACAACCATAACCGCACCTGTTTTTTTCTGGGCCATTGTCAACTCCTGGTTCGTTTCCATTCGAAAATTCCGATCTTGGCAGATCCCTGATTTCTGATCCGGAAACTCCATACAGCGAGCATCCGGTATTTCCGAATGGGCACTAGCTCAAGTATGATGTAATTTCGGAAATATCCAACCGATTCTCAGCGAGACCCAGGGCATCGCCTCCAAGCCCCATCGAAAGCCCCAACAATTGGGGATACAATATCGAAGGGACAGTCTTCCCGCCGTTTTTTTTAGCTTCCATGTGCTCCTGGACCGTGTCGAACTGAATATGGCAAAACGGACAGGAGGTACACAGGAACCTGGCACCGGACTCCTGTGCGGACGTTAACTTCCGACCGGTCAAGTTCCTCGAAAGCGAATCGTTTATGCCGGTGAGCGGAGCTCCGCAACAATCCAGCCTGGCCGACCACCCTACGCTTTGGGCGCCGGTTGCCTCGACGAGCCGATCGAAAATTACGGGAGCCACCGGATCGTCGAATTGCGTTATTGCTGACGGGCGAAGAGCATGACACCCGTAATGGACGGCTATCGGTAGATCTTTGAAAACTCTTGTGACATTTCCCTTGATACTGTCAAGCCCCACGTCATGGTATAACACCGACAGCATGTGTTTGACCTTTATGTCGCCGCTGTAATGAAGCCCCTCTGCCGCGAGCTTCCCGTTGATTTTCTCCTTCATCTCCGGTTCCTGCAAGAGCTGGTGCTGAGCTTCCTTGAATGTTCCAAACCCGCATTTGCAAAGTACCAGCAAATCAAGACCGGCCTGTTCGGCCAGGGCCATGTTGTGGGCTGCAGAAAGAAGAAAAGCGGTACGATCGAGATTCCTTACAGGGTAGCCGCAGCAGGCGAACTCTTTGATATCTAAAAGATCAACACCCAACAGACCCAATACGGCCCGTGCAGATTGTTCATATTGAACGACCCGCGCAGGAATATTGCAGCCCAAAAATATTGCATATTTCATTGCGTTCCCTCTGACAAATATCTTGTTGATAAACCCGCCCTACCCCTGATCCAACGCTGCGGGTTACAAATTGCCTTATGCCGCTTCGGCCGGTGGCTCCTCGTTCGAAACAGCGCCTGCCCTTTCGGCCGCCACGTTCTTAAGTTGATAGAGCACATCGGTCACGCAAACCTTCTGCGGGCAATGCTCCTGGCACTGGTAACAGGTCACGCAATCCCAAATCATACGCGCCCCGGATGCCACCTCGGTGAGGCCGAGTCCCATCGCACACATGATTTGATGAGGTAATAGTCCCAGGATTTCTGCTGGATCATCGTATGCCGCCACAACGGGGCACACCGTCGTACACGTACGACAACCGAAGCAATAAGCGAAGCTGCCGGCATCTTCGGGTGGTCTTTCCCGGCCTTCTCCAAGCGTGAGATCCAGGGGTTCATCCGAGTCTATCACCGCATCGAAACCACCGGCCGCTGCAGTCCGGGCTCGATCGATCGGCGGCGGATAGTCATATACGGTTAATTCTTGGCGTTTCAGCCCCCTCAGCAGGGAATACGGGGATAAAACGGCAGCCACAGGAACCGGCCTGTGAATCAATTCCTCCCGTACATCCACCCACAGTTCCTTCAAATTGATGCCGGCGGGGCATACCACTGTGCAGCGGTCACAGTTCGTACACAGGTACACTCCTTCGACCAGAGCATTCAGTTCTTTGTCTCCGACCGGCCTTCCGTCGGCCAGTTGCCTGAGAATCTGCATCTTTTCGGCAGGAAGGATGCAGTCATTCCCGCGGGCCTCATAGACCGTAGCAGCCGAACACCTGAGGCTGCACGTCGCACAATGCATGCAGGCGTCCAGCTCCAGCGCCTGTATCGTGGCTATATTGGCGGCTGAAGCAGAAGATCTGTCAGTGACGGCGTTTGCAAGAATGCTCAAGGGCGTAACAATTATATGGGCCATCTTGCTGAAAGGCAGATAAGCGAGCCCCACAAGACAGGCCAGCACGTGTATCCACCACAGAAAAACAGTCACGCCGGCCCTGTCGAGTGCTCCAGCGAACGAGGAAATAGTCTTGGCCAGCACAAAGCCTCCGGGTGACCACTGGGGGGATGAATGGCAGAAGGCGCAGTCCATATCGTGGGTCTCCCGCCCCATCTCGATCAAGTCGTCATCAAAAGGCGCCTTCACATTCGGAGAAACGAGTCCGTATTCCTTCACCCACAGGCTTTCGAGACCTTCGAATTCCTCTTCCCCCTCCGAAACAATCGAGAAGTCTTCAACCATGCGCATGAAAACCGAATGGGAGGTTATTTTCAAACCTGTCAGGAAAAACCCGGAAAGGATTATAACCACGATGATCACTATACCGTAGATATCCATGCGGTTTGAATGCATCCTGGGCACTTTGAGTATAAAACGCCGGTAAACTGCGATCGCAATCCCCGCAATCACAACAAGCCCGAAAAAATCACGGAGAAAAAAGAACGGGTTGACGGTGGAGGAATAATCCGTGAAGATTTTGGCGGTCACCACCTCTCCCAGTGCATGCATCACCAGCAGAAGGATAAACCCGTAGTAGATCAACAGATGCATAACCCACCGCAACGGGTTTTCTTGCAGGATTTTGCGCTGGAGAAGTATTTCGAGCACGAAAACCTTGATCAGCACGAAAAACTTCCTGCTCGCTATAACCCGGCCTATTCCCGAAACGGCCTCTATAAATCTGGCTCGAGGGCTTATGTCCCTGCCTGTAGCCCCGATCTTACGTGTGAACCACCTGGAGATACGGTAGACAAAACCGGCCAGAAACACAAAAACGGCGGCATATAAAGACACCGTGAATGCCATAGTCGAAACCTCCTTGTTCCTTACTCACGGGCATGTGTCCGGTGCAAACAACGGTTTGGTTCCCAATATAGAAATAATATTATTGTCCTCGATTTGTCCAAGATCAGGCCTGGGGTGCAGCAGGCGGGCTGGGCAAAAGGACCGCTTCAGAACGGAAACCGGGGTCACTTTAAAGGCTCCTTCTGACGTTGTCAAGTCAAGTGGCGCCATGCCATAAAAAACGTTCGGCCCAGCCTGCAGGCAAACGCCTGCAGACCGTGGCGATGAGTCCCACCGCAGCAAGCGAAAAAAGGACTCTTGCCAGTAAAACACCGGAGATATGCCCACCGATCATAACCATCAACAGGGTATCTTCAATCAAACTGTGGGAAAGCCCCATCAAAGTGATTGAAAAAAAAAGATCACGCGGAGGCACTGTGCCGGATTTCGCCTGGTGAATGATCAGGCCGCCGCCGTAGGCTATTCCTAATGTGAGTCCGATCATCGTGACGGTGGAGGCCACCGGACCTATGCCCATCAACGCCAGCGCCGGCCTCAATATACGGTTGAGGGCGCTTATCACCCCGAAATGCTCGAGAAGCCTCATTGCGGCAAGCAATACTATTATTATCAAGAATATCCCGGCAAGGGTGCGCACTTCCCCGGCGGCCCACACCGCCAGCGTTTTCGTTGCTCCACCGACCGGAGACTCCGGGCTGAACATGATCCGGGCAGGATCTTCCAGGGTTCCGGTTAAACTGTAAAACCGGGATAGCAGCCAGCCGAGCACGAAAGCACCCAGCAGCCGGGAGGCCGCCTGAAACGGCAGCCTCGTTCCCGATTTCTGGGCTATTCGAAGCTCCACCGGCAGTGCATGAGCCACCAGCATCATAGTGCATATAACCGTCACCTGAGCCGTGGACAGGGGAGTGTGCTCGACGAATGTCACCAGCAGGATTATCCCGGCATAAACGCCGTTGATGATCGCCGCGGCCCAGACGAAGCCCATCTCGCCCGGCAGCCCCACCAACTTCATAACAGGCGAAAGGGGGGCCGCCAGATACCGGATCAGATCCATTTCCTGAAGAATCTTTACGACGATTATCAACGGGATCATGATCTTGTACAGATCCCAGGTGATTGAAACCGCATCCCTTAAAACCTGTTTTGCAGCGCTGATCGGATTTTTTGGCGTGCATGTCATAGGACAAGATTCGAAATACCGGATAACGGTTTTCGCCGGCGGGATTTCGTAAATTCAAATTATCTTTTACGGATGAGATTCATTCCCAATTCCAGGGCTTGACGGTTCATCGGCAGAAAATCGTGAGGGATTTTGCTTTCGATAGTTTTCACAATCGATTCCATCCTTACAAGCCCGGTCAATTCGACAAACGCTCCGAGCATGCAGATATTGAAAACGATCGGCTTTCCGATCTTATCGATAACCGTACGGTACATATCCAGGTCCACCTGGCGGGCGTCGGTTTTCTGAACCGCTTTTACAAACCTGGTATCCGTGAGCAACAGGCCTCCGGGCCTGATAATGCGGGCGAATTTATCATAGGCTTCCTGGGTGAGACATACCAGGATATGGGGGTTGATGACCTTCGGAAACCTGATCGGGCTGTCCGAAATAATTACATCAGCCCTGGTGGCCCCCCCGCGGGCCTCCGGCCCGTAAGACTGGGTCTGAACGGCGTTCAAGCCGTCGTGAATCGCCGCCGCCTCGGCCAGGATTATAGCCGCGGTTATAATCCCCTGTCCTCCCGAGCCGCTGAAAACAATGCGTGTCCCGATTTTATCCATAACGGTTCCTCAAAGGGCCTGTTTGGCCGGCCTGAGCCGGTCCACCATTTTCTGGTATTCATCCACATACTCGGGCCTCTGTTCATCGACGAAAACCCCGCGTTCCAGCAGCTCAGGGTTATCTTTCTTCTTTTTGGATCCGATCGGAGCCGTCATTGCCTGATAGCCTTTGATCATCTCAACGGCGCTGCCGGCCTTGTTTTTCCTGCCGAAATAGGTCGGACACTGGGAGAATACCTCGACAACCGAGAAGCCCTTGTGGCTTATCGCCCTGGTCAGGATATCAATCAATTCCTTCGCATGGTAAGTCGTGGCACGGGCGACGAAGCTGGCCCCCGCCCCCCTGGCAAGGTCAACGATATCAAACGCGTGATCTATTGTGCCAAAGGAGGCGGTCGTGGCCTTCTTTCCGAAAGGCGTCAGTGGCGAGAATTGTCCACCGGTCATCCCGTATATGCTGTTGTTCATGATTATCGCCGTAAGATCCACATTTCGCCTCGCCGCATGGATCAGGTGATTTCCGCCGATAGCCACCGCGTCGCCGTCTCCCATGGGAACAATGACCTTGAGTTCGGGGCGCCCCATCTTCACCCCCATGGCGAAAGCCAGCGCCCTGCCGTGCAACGTATGCAGGGTATGGAAATCCAGGTACCCCGGCATCCTGCTCGAGCACCCGATACCCGACACTACGACGACCTCGTTCTTACTGTACCCAAGCTTCTCGATCGCCCGGATCATATTGCCCATAACGATGCCATGACCGCACCCGGGGCACCATAAATGCGGGAAAAAACGTTTTCTGATATAATTTTTTACCGCCATATCAAGCCCCCCGACCCCTTATAACATTCAAAATCCTTACAATGTCCGCAGGCGCAATTATTACACCGTCAATCCGGTTCGCCAGAAACACACGACCCGGACAACTTACAACCTTTTTAACTTCTTCGCAGACTTGACCAAAATTCATTTCGACCACCACCACATGGCTCCGACCTTCGGAAATCCTTCGAACCGTATCCTTCGGAAAAGGCCACAGGCTCTGCAGTTCCAGCAAGCCGAGCTTCTCGCCGCGCAGCCTCCGCGCCTCGACCGCGTGGAGAGCACTCCTGGCCGAGGAACCGTAGCTTATCAGAAGGATATCGCAATCATCGGTGAAAAACTCTTTGTACATGGCCATGGTATCGGCCCTGTTTTCCAG
>DSCZ01000400.1 GCA_011048855.1 Desulfobacteraceae bacterium
GTCGAAGCCACCCCTATCTCCGGCCCGGCATGGTTGTAGACGCCGGCTTCGGTCTCCCGTGAAATCGAGCTTCCCACCACATTGACGATACCCAGAAGACGCGCTCCTTTCCGCTTGGCCTCCCGGATCGCTGCCAGGGTATCCGCGGTTTCACCGGACTGGCTCAATCCAACCACAAAGGTGCTGGCCGGGAAATTGAGCTTCCGGTACCGGAATTCACTTGCCAGTTCGACCTGCACATCTATGTCGGTCAATTTCTCGAAAACATACCTACCTGCGGATGCTGCATAATATGAGGTGCCGCATCCCATCAAAACGATATGGCGGCATGCTTTCAGACTTTCCCAGACCGGCATCAGTCCGCCGAGCTTTGGAACGCCGTCCCCCGGCTCAATTCGTCCCCTTATCGCATTGTTGATCGTCTCGGGCTGTTCGAAGATTTCCTTCAGCATGAAGTGCGGAAACCCGTTCAGGCCGATGTCTTCCGCGTGCCATTCAACGTTCTCGCTGCTTCTTTTTATGGCCTTGGCATGGACGGTGGATATCGAAAAATCATTCTTTTTCAGGCTCGCCAGCTCGTTGTCCTTAAGATGGACGACCTTGTCGGTGTGACGCAGCATCGCGGCCACATCCGAGGCGGCGAAATGCCCGTCCTCCCCGATCCCTATTATAAGCGGACTTCCCCTCCTCGCGACGACGATTTCCTCCGGACACAGCCTGTGGAGAACCGCTATCCCGAAGGTGCCTTCCAGCTGGCTCATCGTCTTTCGGACAGCCTCGCTCAAATTTCCGTCAAAATTCATTGAAACCAGGTGAGCTATCACTTCGGTGTCGGTCTCGGAACGAAACACCACCCCGTTGTTCTCAAGCCGTTTCCTGTGGGAAAGATAATTTTCTATGATGCCGTTATGGATGACAAAAACGTCCCCGCCAACATCCATCTGTGGGTGGGCGTTCACCTCGCTCGGCTCGCCGTGGGTGGCCCATCTGGTATGTGCAATTCCTGTCGATCCTACGGGCATCGATCCATTGAGATCCGCCTCCAGGACGGCGATCTTCCCCACCGTTTTTCTACAAAAGACAGCGTCACGTTTCTGGACCGCCACGCCGGCCGAGTCGTAGCCCCGATATTCCAGGTGCTTGAGCCCTTCAATCAACAAAGGGCAGGCATCCTTCGTTCCCACGTAGCAAACTATTCCGCACATCAAAAAACTCCTCAAAAAAACTTAAGAATAATACCTTGCAATAATCAAACGGGCCAGATCACCGGCCCTTGCACCCAGGTAATCGCCGTGAACACCCAGCACCGCAATGCAGATAGGGTCCCGCCCGTCGTTAGGTACAGCAAAAGCGATGACCCAGTCCAGCCTGAAACGGCCGGTGACATCGTTTATCGACCCGGTTTTGGCGCCCACTTCAATCCCACGGTAGAGATTACTGCGGGTAAGCTTCGAAAAACTGTTTCTACCCGTTCCGCTGAGAACCGTTTCGCGCATCAGAATTTTCAGCGCATCGGCGGTTTCCGGCTCAACTGCCGTGGCCAGGGAAGAAGGTTCACTTAGATAAACCACTTCGCCCTGCCCGTCGACGACCGAATCCACAAGCCGGGGTGTCATTATAACCCCTTTGTTCACCACCGCGCAGCTTATCAGCGCCGCATGAAGGGGGGAGATGCAGGTCGTCTTGTTGAAGCCGGAGGCCACCTCCGCCAGGCCGAAATCATGCTCCGGAACTTCGATCGAACTGGGCGTCACCGGGATTTCGAAAGGAATATGGTTTCCGAACAGAAACCGGTTCGCATACGCCTCGAGTCCTTCTTTGCCCAGGTCATAAATTCCAACCCTTCCAAACACCGGATTGATCGACAGTGCAAAGGCTTTCCGAAAATCGACTTCATGCGCGTGCAGCCCCAGATCCTCTTTCAGCTGCCGGCGGTACAGGGTGTACCTGCCGCCTTCATAGCGCATCGTGGCATCCGGGGCGAGCCCGGCGTTTTCAAGGGCGGCCGCAGCCGCCACCACCTTGAATATACTTGCCGCGGGAAAATCCGAACGAACACATAAATTTTCGCTGCCGCCCTCCGCATCATAGCTCGCCATGGAAAGGACACCACCGTCTCCGGGTCGGATCACGACCGCCGCAGACTGAATAGTCTTTGATCTCTGGAAAAGCCGGTTTATGTAGGACTGGAGTTCAGGATCTATCGTGGTGTTCAATGAAAACGGAAAACCCTGGTACTCGAACGGAACCGAGGTGACCGCTTCGGGCCTGCAGAAATCGATGCCTGCCAGCAGGCCCGGAAAAACATCCGGCTTGATTACATCCTGTTGCTCTTCAGGGCATGCCTGCTTTGTTTCAACCGGCTGCCGGCCTTTCTCCTTAAACGGAAAAGGCAGGTATTTAAATACCACATAGAAGCCCACGACCACAAAGGCTCCCAGGAACCCCATGGCCGCCAGACGCGGCAGTCTTTTAAACACAAAGAACAAGCGCTTTTCACGCTTCAGTTTTCTCTGGTAAACCCGCCACTTGGCGTCAGTTTGGTTTTCGAACCTCATCGTGCTTCCGGTATGATTCTGTTCACGCCACCCATATAGGGGACAAGCGCCTCCGGTATCTGGACGGTACCATCGGCAATTTGGTAGTTCTCGATAACGGCGACCAATGTTCTACCCACCGCAAGGCCGGAACCATTGAGCGTATGCAGTAGCTCACTCTTTCTTCCTCCTGCCCGCCGGAACCGTATACCGGCACGCCTGGCCTGAAAAGCCTCGAAATTACTACAGGAAGAAATTTCCCGGTACACCTGCTGTCCGGGAAGAAACACCTCTATATCGTATGTCTTGGCCGAGGAAAACCCCAGGTCCCCGGTGCACAGTGTTACAACACGGTAAGGCAGCCCAAGCCTGCGAAGGATTTCCTCTGCGTCCCGTGTAAGGCTCTCGAGTTCGTCATAGGACGTTTCGGGTGTGCAAAACTTAACCAACTCCACCTTGTTGAACTGGTGCTGGCGGATCAGCCCCCGGGTATCCTTGCCGTGGGAGCCGGCCTCCGAACGGAAACAGGGCGTGTATGCCGCGTAGCGTAGAGGCAGGTCCTCTGCATCCAGGATTTCGTCACGGTGGATATTGGTTACCGGCACCTCCGCGGTGGGAATCAGGTAATAGTCGGTGCCCTGCAGTTTGAAGAGGTCTTCTTCGAATTTCGGGAGCTGGCCCGTGCCGGTCATGCTCGTGGAGTTGACGATGAACGGAGGCAGAACCTCCAGATATCCGTGCTCCCGGGTATGGATATCGAGCATAAAATTAATCAGGGCCCGCTCGAGCCTGGCTCCCATCCCCCTGTAGAGAGCAAAGCGTGCACCGGCAATTTTCGCTGCGCACGCAAAATCGAGTATCCCGAGATTTTCTCCCAGTTCCCAGTGGGGTTTCGGATCGAAATCCATCTTCCGAATCTCCCCGTATGTTCTGACCACTGGATTGTTTTCCTCCCCTCCGCCTACCGGCACGGATCGGTCGGGCATGTTGGGGATTTCGAGCATCAGGTGCTCCAGTTCTTCAAGACCGGCCGCCAGATCCTTCTCCATTTCCTTGATCCGACTCGATACGCCTTTCATTTCTTCTATAACCGATGAGGCATCCTCGCCTCTGCGCTTCATAGCTGCGATTTCCTCGCTCACATGATTTCTTCGGTGCCGCAAATCCTCCAATGAAGTGAGACCATCACGGCGTTCCCGGTCGAGCCTGGAAAACCTCTCGATATCAAGATCATAGCCCCGGTCGGCCAGCATTTGTTTAATTTCCGGCAAATTTGATCTAACGAATTTCAAATCGAGCATTCTTTACTCTCCTTATCCTTCAAAAGCTGTGCCGATCCGCTTTCGGCTGCGATATTAGCACTTCTGAGAGTTCTGGCAACATCAAAAAAGGCAAAACACAAGTTTACCGAACCGGATAGTGAAATCTTTTGATGTTTCACCCGAAACTTTCTATAATGTCGGCAGGTCACAGGTTTCATCCGAACGTAAATTCGTAAATATTCCCGAACGGGGTCCGGTCCAGGCGCCGCATATCCCCGGAGGTTGATATCCATGCCGTTCCTGTTCATCGGTTCTACAGGCGATAAGGCCGGCCACAGCATAATTTCGTGGGCCGTGGCGGACACGCTGCGTAACCGTGGCTTCCGGGTGGGCTTTTTCAAACCGTTTGGAACCCACCCGGTGCAGGAGCAGGACGTCCGGTCGGATGCCGACGCGTTTCTTTTCAAAAAGGTCCTGGCCCTCGAAACACCGGTTGAACACCTATGCCCCTATCCTGCTGCGGAGGACATCCCCGTCTCCCGCACCTCTGAAGAATTGCTGACTGAAACAGCAGAAAAAGCCGAATTCCTTGCACGCGGGGCAGACGTTCTCATCGTCATGGGCCGAACCCATATGTTCCTTGACGATGCTTCACACCCGGCTCCAGACGTTTCTGTTATCAACCGCCTCCAGGCCGATCTTCTCGTTGTTCACCGCTACAGGAAATTGTCGACCACCCGCTACAGCCTGCTCAGCATAGCATCGCTTCTCAAGGAGAGGCTGAGGGCGATCGTGATCAACAGGATCCCGGCCCCGGATTTCGAACGCGCCGTGAATTCGCCGGCCGGCTCCTTCGACCGCAGCGGGATGCCTCCAGCGCTGCTGATTCCAGAAGATCCACGTCTTAACTATCAGACACTGGCCGGAGCTGCAAGGGTTCTCGACGCAGAAGTGCTTTCCGGAGGGGAATTCCTGCAAAACACACTCGTGAGCAAAATAACGGTGGGTTCGGCCGTGCTGCCGGAGGCTTTGAAACTCTTCAGACGCGTCTATCACAAGCTTATTCTTCTGAAGCCGGAAGCTGACGAGCTGCCGCCGACCGCCGAATCCGTGGCGGGGATTGTTTTGACAGGTGGAGGAAAGCCGGCCCCCGCGGTTCTCGAAACGGCAAAAAGGGCGGGCATTACCCTGATGGCCGTCCAACATGACACCTTCACATCCATTGACAGGCTGGAACACAGCTCCGGCAGGCTGACCCATTACGACCAATACAAAGTCGAGCGCCTGGGCGAAATGATGGAGCAGGACGGGAAGATGAAAAAGCTCATCGCGGCGTTGAAACTGTAACCATCCCCGAGGCCTCACCCGAGGGTGTCGCTTATGATTGCAAGCAGTTTCTCCGGTGAAATGGGTTTCGAAAGGAACAGGTTCGCCCCGGCTTCGATGCCGTCTTTTTTATCCTGTTCCCTGCTCTTGGCGGTCAGAAAAACGATCGGCGTTTCCTTGTAATTATCTTTTTTACGGATCCTGCGGCACAGTTCGAAACCATCCATCTCCGGCATGATTATATCCAGCATGAGCAGATCGTACTGGTTTTCCTCGATTCGCTTGAGGGCTTCCCGGCCGCTTGAAACGGCCTGGACCTGGTATCCTTCCGGCTTGAGCAACTCGTCGAGGGCCATCAAAACCATCTCATCGTCGTCCACGATTAGAACTTTCTTATCCATCCTTTCGCTCCTTTCCCGGCTCGGCCACCGGTATCAAAACCGTGAATCGGCTCCCTTTTCCAACTTCACTTTCGACATCCAGCCGGCCACCATGGGTTTCGAGTATGCCGAAGCAAAGTGAAAGCCCCAGCCCGGTGCCCTTCCCGACCGGTTTCGTGCTAAAAAAAGGCTCCATAACCTTGTGCAGGTTCTCTTTGGGAATCCCTGCACCGGTATCCTTAACGCCGGCACAAACAAAGCAGTTTCCATCCTCCTGAGTGGTGAAAGTCGAGATGGTCAAAACCTTTTCACCGGAAACCTCTTCCATTGCATCCCTGGCATTGGAAATTAAATTCAAAAAAACCTGCTCAAGCTGATTGATATCGGCCATTATCGCAGGCAGGTCTTCACTAAGATCTCTGACTACCGATATATTATGATTGATTAACTGTTGACATGTAATCATTAATGCATTTTCGATCGGCTTATTAATATCTGTCAGATTAAATTCCGGTAACGTCTGCCGCGAAAATTCCCGAAGATGATCCACGATTTTTTCGATGCGGTCGTTGCATTCGCGGATCAATTCGAGCCGTTCGCGATGCTCCCAGTTACTGGGCACCTTTTTAAGTATCACGTAAAGGATCGTCTTGGAAGCCATCAACGGGTTGTTTAATTCGTGCGCCACTCCCGCAACCAGCTCACCGAGCGCCCTCATCTTGGATGCTTCGAAAAGCCGGACCTGGGCCGCCTTCAATTTGTCTTCGAGAATTTTCCGTTCGGTTATGTCCTTGAAGATGCCGGCGGTCCCGATCAGTTCGCCGTCTTCGTTTCTGAGCAGGAACAGGGACGTAACGATGGATATCACATCCCCGTTCTTGTTCTCCATCTGCATCTCGTAGTTCGCGGCGCGCTCGGCGATCTGCAGCAGGTTCATGATCTCCCTGGCTTCTCTGATGCCTCTGACATAGATACTCGAAACATGGCGGCCAAGCAGTTCTTCCCGTTCGTACTGGAGAATCTCCTCCATCGCCCGGTTCACGTAGGTTATATGCCCTTTGAGGTCCGTCGTCACGATACCGTCGACCGAGCTCTCCATGATGTTTTCCAGAAACTCCTTGGTCTCGCGAAGCTCCCGTTCGAGATGTTTGCGCAGGGTAAGGTCCTGGTCAATCTCCACGAATCCCGTAGTCCTGCCGTCGGGGTCCTTGATGGCGGTGATGGTCGTGTAAGCCGGAAAACGCTCGCCTCCCTTTCTCACCCTTGCCATTTCCTGCTCACAGAGGCCTTCACTCCTGGTGCGCCGGCTCATCTCGGCCTGGACGCCCCCTTCGACCTCTTCATCCGGGATAGTCACACTGATGTTCATTTTATTGATAACTTCTTCTTTTTTCCACCCATAAACCCGCTCGGCGCCCTTGTTGAACTCAATTATGTTGCCGTAAAAATCAAGTGCGATGATTGCATACTCGGTGGCGCTGTCGAGGATGCTGTTCAGGAAAAGACTCAGCCCCCGGTATTTCTCCCTGGACTCTTTCAGTTCGGTCGTGCGGGCCTCCACCATCTTCTCCAGATTCGACGTATAATGCTGGAGCTGGTCCATCATCCGATTGAACGAACTGCCCAGGAGCCCGATTTCGTCGCTGCGCCGTACCTGGACCCTCTGTCCCATGTCTCCGCCGGCCATCCTGGTGGTCACATGGGTAAGCTCCCGGATAGGGCTGGTCAATACCTTGGACAGGGCCACCGTCAGCAGACAGGCGAAAACCACGGCAATAAGAACAAGGATGAATATGAAGCGTTCTGTGGACTTCAACGCATGAAATATTTCATCCTCATAGCTGCCGGCCGCAATAATCCAGTCGAGCGGTTCAAAATATGCGTATTTAAGAATTTTATAGCGCGGGACAGTCTCCCCGAGCTCCACATTGATCCAGGGATAACGGATGGTCCCGATCTCCCGGTCGGAAAGGTTCAGAGCGTCTTCGATCATCGCCCGGATATAACGAAAACCGGATGAATCGGTCGAATCTATAATGTTTTCACCTTCCTTGGCCGGGTGGATTTTCAAAAACCCCCGGCTGTCAATGATGTACACGTAGCCGGTTTCCCCGACCCTGATCCGGCGTATCTCTTCGCGCATCAGACGACGGCTGTCGCTCCACTGCCCGGCCGTACTTCCATCCGTTTCGCCGTCGGCCAACTCGGCTTCCTGAAACATGCCACGCTGGATCTTGCACATCGAATAAACATTGCTGACGAGATGCTCGAGCTTCACCTCCGCACTGCTGCGAAGAGCCATGCTGAACCGGTCCATCGCAAGGTACGAAGACACGATCAGCGGCAAAAGCACAACGAAAAGCGTCACGGTAATCAGCTTGGTGCGAATGCGCCAGTTTCGAAAAGGTTTCGGTCGGAAAAGATTTTTTTTCACGGAACAACCTCGATTCAAAAAACGGGGTCAGGGAATGTCACCATGCCCCTCGGGGACCCGATCATCCTGTACATCACAGGTGAAACCCAGCCTTCTTCCAGAACCTCATCATCGACCTCGGTGAGTATTCCGTCATGAATCGCCCAGCTCCGGCCGCGCACGGTCCCGGCGAAATCCGGATGCCTGAAAGGAGTCCTTCCGTCGAGAAGCCGCGCAAGAGAGCACCCCGGCTGGAACAATTCATTTATCCGTTTCATCATCGAGTAGCCTGAAAAATATGCGAACCCGTGCTGTTCGTAGGAAATTGCATTGTGATAGAAAAGCGCTTCAAGTCTTATGCTCTTGATATCGAACATGGTGCAGAAAAACTCCAGGCATCGTATCACGGTGCCGGTCAGCCCCAGCCCCTTTCGAATCTGCCCGGGAAAATATCCATGGGAAAGCGCCCGGCATTCTTCCTCCACATTTCTCGCAGCCCACCCGAAAAGCGTGTCCCTGCCCTCCTGATCGACGTCAATCGAAAACCGGGGAGAATCCGGTTCGTTGGCGATTACGAAGTCCCAGGACAACTGGGTGTGGTCGGCGCCGTCCGAAAGCTGCAGCGAATAAAGGGGGTCTTCGACCTGTTGATGTTTAACTTCGATCAGGCAGGCACCATCGCCCGCCGGGCAGAACATCCGCACCGCCCGG
This sequence comes from Desulfobacteraceae bacterium, assembly GCA_011048855.1. The sequence continues at coordinate 8,630 of DSCZ01000400.1, forward strand.
CCGCCGGCGGCGGTTGAAAATGTGAGCGGATCTATCCCGAAGCGGTGAAATAAAACCGGGGGGACCAGAACCCGGTAAATACCCTGCTTCTCCCGTGGATCGAGAAAACTGATTCGCTGGATCCAGGACATGGTTCATGCCTTGATACACATAGTTGCCGTGCCGGGCTGAAATATACCGTCCCCCTGCCGGTATACGGGCGACGAAATCGATTTTGATTTGGATTTTCCAGTTACAAAGTCATTAGATCATTTCGCGGCGGAAGTCAAAAATAATGCATCGTAGATTTTTAGCTGTTGGCTGTTAGCCGGCGGAAAAAAGCACTACATGAAAAGCAGACGATACCGACGCCGACGCCGACGCCGACACCAACACCGACACTTACACTTGCACCGGCCGTGCGGGCCAGGCCAAAATTTCATTTCGGCACTCCAAAAAGATCGATGACGATTACGACAACGACAACCGTTCCGCTTGCGCTCCACTGACAACGAGTGAACTCCAGGTAAATAA
>DSCZ01000079.1 GCA_011048855.1 Desulfobacteraceae bacterium
GGCTGATGGCTCACCATTGCCGGATTCATACGCGTTGCTTTTTGCTGTTGGTTCTTCTGCTTCCACCAACGGCAGGTGGCGCGCCAGGGCCGCCGCTTCCCTCCCCGTCTGGGGACGGTCATCCGGATCTTTGGCTAACAACTTGTCCAGCAAAGGCTGGTATTTTGCCAGGTGCTCCGGCAAGCGCGGCACCGGGTCCTGCACGTGGGCAATGGCAACCGCCACCGAATCCTCGGCTTCAAACGGCACCTTGCCGGTCAGCATCTCATACAAAACCACGCCCAATGAATAGATGTCCGAACGACCGTCCAACTGTTTGCCCCGCGCCTGCTCCGGGCTCATGTAATGCGGCGTGCCCACACTCATGCCCGTCTTGGTCAAACGCGTGGCCGAACCCACCGCCCGCGCAATCCCGAAATCACACAACACCGGCGTGCCGTCTTCGCGAAACAATATATTGTCGGGCTTCACGTCCCGGTGGATGAAGCCCTTGCCATGGGCGTAATCCAACGCGGACGCAATGGCCACGAATATCTCCAGGGCCCGTTCGCAACGGAGAGATCCATGCCTGATCTTTTCAGCCAGGTTGCCGCCTCCCAGGAATTCCATGGCCATATAGAACACCCGGTTGTCCAATTCACCCACGTCGTGGATGGACACGATGTGTGAGTGGGACAGACGCGCCGCGGTACGCGCCTCGCGCATGAAGCGCTGTCCCAGTTCCCGACCCTGGTCCGTCAGCAGAGCCAGTACTTTTAGTGCCACCAGGCGCTCCAACTTCTCTTCACGGGCCAGGTAGACCCTCGCCATCCCGCCTTCACCCAAATCCTTCTCAACCCGGTAACCCGGGATTTCCGGCAGATCCATAATTTGTTACCTCATAGCAGCATTATCACGGCTCTCTTGAACCTCACTGACCACCCGGAAGCCCAGGTAGTATTCTTTGGTTCCGGCAGCATGGGAATTGCGGTAAGCCGGACGCAGGACTCCGGCAGGGCTGAAAAAACTCCCCCCCCGCGTCACCTTCATTGTCCCGCCGCCGGGGCCAAGAGGATTGACTCTGGGAGAAAATTGATAAAAATTCCCCGCATACCAGTCGCGGCACCATTCCTCCACGTTCCCCAACATGTCCCGAACCCCGGATTGCATCGGAGCCTTTTGCCCCACGGCGCGGGTTCGGCTACCTGAATTTTGCAAAAACCAGGCCGCGGCTTCCAGATTAACGCGGTTGGCATTATTTCCACTTCCACATGCCCTTTCCCACTGGGCCTCCGTGGGCAGGTCGATCTTTAAACCGCTTTCTTTAGACAGCCATGAGCAAAACGACCGGGCATCTTGCCAGGACACATTGATCACCGGGCGATTGTTTCGCCCCCAGCCTTCGTCCGAGGGTTTGTTTTTTCCCGTGGCATCGCAAAAGGCATCGTATTGGTCGAAAGTGATTTCACAGCGGGAAATGCGATACGCATCCAGATAGACGCTATGACGAGGCCTTTCATCTGTTTCGCCGTCATCGGCGCCCATCAGAAATGTTCCAGAGGGTATTTCGATCCATTCAACATCAATCACCCCGGCAGCGGCCGCGTGGGCATTCACCCCCTGCTGATCCTTTCCCGAATTGTGATCATTTTCGGATTCCGGCAACCCCGCGGTCGCACCGTCTTGTCTCAAAGATGGAAAAAAAATCGCCGGGGTTGCATCCCCCGCTTTTGAAGATTTCATTTGATCCCGGCGCAAAAGATGCACCCCCAGCAATACCAGGAAGGCCAGTAGGGTCAGGGACAAGCCCGCGACCAGGCGGCGGGATTTTGCGGAGGTCGCCCCGCTGGGCTCAACAAAAACAGCGGTTGGCTCCCGAAATAACGCGTTCTCTGCAGATATTGTGGATGGGGCTTCATTATCAGCGGCATTTGCAAAAGTTTCAGCATCAGCCGTGTCGATTTCTGCCAATAGAGTGACGGCCGCCTCACCCGACCGGGGCCTTTGCCGGGGGTTTTTGGCCATCAATGCCGCCACCAAAGGTTGGTAGCCAGCCAGGTGTGGCGGCAGTTCCGGTATCGGTTGCTGCACGTGGGCGAAAGCCAGGGATACGGGGTTTTCCCCACGGAAAGGAGTAGCGCCGTGGAGCATTTCAAACAACACCACACCAAGGGAATAGAGATCGCTGCTGCCATCCACCTCCAGCCCCTGGGCCTGCTCAGGGCTCATGTAATGGGGCGTACCGATACTCATTCCCGTGCGGGTCAATCGAGAAGCTGCCGCTACGGCTCTAGAAATACCGAAATCCGCCAGCACGGCTGAACCGTCTTCACGCAGAAGGATGTTGTCCGGCTTCACGTCCCGGTGTACGAAACCCCGGGCATGGGCGTGATCCAGGGCCGATGCGACGGTGCGGAATATGCGCAAGGCCGTTTCCGGCTCCAGCGACCCTCCGGTCAGCAATCCCTTCAGGGTACGGGGCAAGTATTCCATGACGATGTAGTGCTTCCCTTCGTGACTCCCCACGTCATGTACAGATACAATGCCCGGGTGTTGAAGAGCTGCCGCCGTTGTGGCCTCCTGGTAGAAACGTTGCGTAAAACCCGGCTCACTGAACAAGGCGGGCGAAAGGATCTTGACCGCCACCCGACGATTGAGATTCTGCTGAACCGCCAGGTACACTTCCGCCATACCACCACGGGCAAGCAACCGTTCCAGCCGGCAGCCTGGAATCCGCGGCAAATTCGGCCGAGGTTCTTCCGTCATCGGTGTAGATGCTGTCGCAACAACTGTACAATGATATCTTTAGCCTGGTTGAGCAGAAACGCGCTGGGCACCGAACTGGTATCGCTGACAAAACGGAAATCGCGGATCAAGACCGGCCCGCCCAGGGTGACCTCCCAAACCAACGTATGAGCCTTAAGCCAGCCGGAATAGCGAGTGACAAAGCACAGGGTTTGGGAATCTCCGCTCTGGATATTTGTAGACTGGTGAGTGCAGGTTGGGTGCAGAACCTGCAAGAGGCGTGCACCCAATTGGGAAAGCAGCGCAGCAGGCAAGCGGCCCTCTCCCCCTATGAATTGGGCAATGGGGTTGACGGTCTGCTCAGAAGCGGCGTTGCCGCTTGTTTCAGGCAGCGGGGCTGAATCCGGTGGCAGTCCGCTTGACCTGACATTTGCGGGATCCCGGTTGGAATCAGTTGAATTCCGAGGATTTCTGACAATGAGTAAGGGTCCCAGTTCTCTATCATGGACCAAACTCCCGCACAACTGCATTTCAGCAAATAAAACCAATGGGGCAGAGGATGATACCCGGGCGGGAATAACACCGCCCGAGTCATCCTTGAAATAGAAAAGGAGCGTGTCAATGCAATCTTCTTCACGCATACATTGGACAGCTCTTCCCTGCAGACAGACCTGTTTCCCCGCAAAGCTTCCCGGATTCCTCAGAATATCACTGATTCTTTGACTGTTGAGAGGAAAATTCAGAAGAACCATAACCAGTATCGATGCCAACCTCAACCGGCAATAAGAACCATTTCTGTTCATTTGACAGTGCGCCCGGGTTATTTCTCAATCTTCAGGCGGATGTGATTGGCCGTGCAGGCATTGACCTTCAACTCCAATCCGGGCAGATTCTCCATGGCTTGGGCAAGATTAAATGCGGGTTGCTTGGAAACCACCTCCAGGTCTGCTTTTCCCAAGGAAAATCCCCTCTGGCTTACGGAACTAACGCCTTCAATGGATCTGATGGCATCGACAAGGCGGCTCAATTGTGACACAGACAGGTTATGAACAGTCACACCAATTTCCCGGCCGCGATTGAGTTGTTCGGTCCACGCGGTTAAAATGGCTGGAACCAATTTCTCTGCCGCATCCCCAGCCGCCCAAGTCAGGGCATCATGAATGGCTTCCTCTGGTTGTTCCGCGCCCCGGATGGCTTTGCCCCGCACCGCAGCAATCACCCGCATGGAATCCCGGCGAAAAGCCTTGACCTCCACAAGTGCTGAAAAATACGCCATTTGTCTCCCATAGAGGTCCGCTTTTTTTTCAAAATCCGCTCGGGATGACGCCAGAACTACAACCTCCGCTTGCAACCCTGGCAACACCCCCGCCACCAAAGCTGGTTCCGCTACAATTCTAGCCGAGTCTTGTTTGGTCATGGCATGGATCTTCGGTAATTCCTGCAACAAGAAACCGCGGTTAACCAATTCCTCCGCCAATTTCTGTGCCACCGGGTGCCCGGGCGGAAGCTGATTCTGGTTAACTTCCACTGTGGAGACGATTACAAAACGCGGCATCTGCATGCGTCGTAACAACAAAGCCAGGGTTTCGCTTTCCCAGACTTTTTGTAAAGAAATTACAGCCCGAACACGAACTACTGTTAAGCCATCCTGTTCAGACTCATGCTCAATGGTATAGTCGCGAACCAGGCCTCGAGTCTGCACCAGGGTGTCATCACTGATGAGTGACGCGTTTTCCACCAGGGTGGTGGAATCCACAAACACACCCAATCCTTTCTCCAAAGCGTTCCTCAGTGCATCTTCCACGGCTCTTTCCCGGGCGGCGGGACCACTGCCCGCCGCCTGGCCTTCGACATTCACAATAAGGTCTTCCGCCACAAGCCATGATGCCGTCAACAGCATACAGACACCCAATATCCATGCCAAGCGCTTCATTGTGCTCTCTCCTCCAGCTGCAGGATATGCTGCTGCAATTTTGCCAACTCGCTTTCCAACCCTTTCAGTTGAGTCTGGAAGGTTTCCACCCGTTTGGCCAAGGCACTCAACAATTTCCGGTTGAAACGAGCTTTTCGCATATCCGCAACCTGGTCAATGACACCTGAGGCAGAGACCGTCATGGTGACTTCGGCTTCGTGATCAGAAATGTAACGTTGCTCAATGATCCGCGCGCCCTGGATGAATGCCTGCACACGGCTGGATTCACCATCAGCATCCTCTCGAGGCAAGCCGGCGGCTTCCGCCAGCATTCGATAGCCCTCAATTTTGGCAGCCCGCAAAGCCATTGCTTTCGCCTTGACGGGATTGGTTATCTCTGGATTCGCCCGGCCACGGGCCGTCACCCTGAGCATAGCCTGGGAGTCTACCCCCGATACTGCGATTGAGTGAGCCACCACAACAAACAAAAACACCGCGACTCTTTTCACGGAGTTCATTTTCTCACAATAAAACAACGACCCGGCGTTGTTGCAACAGTTCGTAAATCGCCGCCAAACTACGGGCGTCATCATCTCTGATCACCAGGTCTGAATCATTTTCCGTGCGCAAAGCCTGGATAACAAGCGGATTATTCCCGATCCGCGAGTAGCGGCTGGCCTTCTCAACACTTCCGGACAGGTAATCCGCCAGTGATCCACCAGACTGAGTTGTGGGCAGAACGCCAATGCCGTATACCTTCTGTTTACCCTCAGCAGTGACGATTGAAGGAGCCAGTACTGGCTTGGGAGAGGCTTGCCTTGCATCCACCAGCAGACCTGTATAAGTCAATTCCTGGGTTTCTGTGGCGGGTGAAGCCGCACTGGAATCATAGAAACGCGACAGATGTTGACGTGTCCCCTGCTGGACGCCCCGAATTGTCTGAATATGGGCTTGCAACTGGTTTCGACTGTTCTGGAGCTCAGATGAACGGACAACAAAACCCGCCAAGTTGGCACTGACTCCCGCCAACTCACGCTTCTTTTCATCCAGGTATTCGCGGGTCAGTTCCAATTCCCGGCTATTGACGGCCAAGTTTACGCGATTGTCCTGCAGGGTCTTTTCCAGGTTTCCCATAACCTGTTTTGTGCTGGACAATTCAGTCTTGGCAGTTGCCAGGGCTTCGTTGAGATCCGCCTCCCGCAACTGGGTGTACCGCAATTTTTCTTCCGCGCGTACCAGGTTGATTGCGGTTTGCTGCAACCGGTCCCGGTTCTGGTTAAATTCCTCTTTCATAGCCGCATACTGCGATTTCACTTCTCCCAATTGGCGGGAAGTCTGTTCCAGATCCCGCCTAGTAGTAGCCAGAGCGCCCCGGGTCTTGCCAAGTTCGCTGCGCGTCTTGGCCAGAGACACCCGTTTCTCTTCCAGTTCATTGCGCAACGCAACCCAGTCGAATTTGGGATAATTGTCCACAACGGAAACTCCACCAGTATTGAGGGCTGTTAAAAGGAATTCACCAGCCTGATCGATGTTGACTTCAACAGTTATCTCGCATCCTCCATCATTGCTGTAATCAACCGCCACCACACGCATCCCTTTAAGCACACCCTCGGTGCGAGAACGAATGGAGTCACTCTCCAACATCATGTCGGCCACGCTGGTGGTGGAGGTAACCTGGACACCACGAATGGCTTCGATCAGGTTGCGATAAGCGTCCAGTTTGGCGGCACGCTTGGCCAGAATCTTGCGGCGCCCCAACTCCTTAACATGTTCTGGACCAAAACCGTTACCTTTTACTCTCAGAGCCTTGGTAGTCCAGTTCATAGAGACATCATTCATACCTTCTTCTTGCACCACCGCCATCGCTGCCAGATCATCCAGTTCATCAGCTGATGAAGCGGCTATTCCCAATTCAGGCGCGGCCACAATCAACACGGCAAGAAACAGAACAATCGGCGCCCACTCCCATTTTTTTAATAAAAAATCTGCTTTACTTTTCATTCCATTCTCCTCGTTTTTTCAAAATAGATTACCAACCCATGGAACGACGTTTGGCAACCTTGCGGATTTCCTTATCATCAGCCCATTCGATCAGGCCTCTCTCCACATCCGTCAGATTCATTGTAATTTTGAACCAGACATCCCGTTGCCCTTTATAACTCTTGGATATGGATGTGATTTCTCCAAACAGGATGTAACTGGCTCCGGCCAATTTCCCCATACGGACAAGCGTATCCGGGTCAGCCAGGTTGGAACTCTGAAACTCTTGCTCCTTTAATAGGCTGTCGGGGATATCGCTGCGCGCTGTCACACGTACCCTGCCGTTCTTCAGCAGGATAGTGCGAATCTTGTCGGTAATGGCTTTGGTGTCGATGTGTTCGTGGGTCTTGTTACGAATATTATCAACCAGGATAATGGGTCTTCCGTCCAAAATCGGACTTTCCACCAGAGACCCCACCATTTTCTCTGCAATCATATGCAAATCCGTTGCGCCGAAATCGGCTGTCAGACGTTCTACTCCTCCAGGATCCGCATATTGGACACGGGTTCCCGTGGAAGCGCAACCAAAAAACAACATCAAAGCCGGGAACAGCACCACAAGCAAACACTTTCTTTTTCTCATTTTTCCCCTTCCTTACGGAGCACAAGCTCAAATATCAAAGCTTCATTTTCCAGAGTGGTTCCCTCAATCCAGACATTGCCCTTACCGGGCACAACTGCGGGAAACCAGGTAGCGTTCTCAGCGCTCACGGGCGATCCATTCACACGCATCCAGCGAAAGGAGTATTCAAACCGATATTCAGCTGTACGGCGATTGCGAAAAAGTACCTTAACGGTCAGGCCATCGCCAATCTCCCCGAGCCGGATATCCTCCAAGTCCAGGGCGGAAGCAACTCCGGCCTGGAGAACCCTTACGGAGCCGGAGACATCACCGCCCTGCAGCAAATCCGCCATGCGTTCGTTCAAACCGACCCGATGGGTACAACCGCTCCAAAAACCAACTAAAAGCAACAGCACCAACACACTCAACTTTGTTTTCATGTATCCTCCTGATGTTCGCTCACCTCCATTAGATTTGAACCGAATGTACGGCCCTTCGATTGCCCATGCATTGAATAATAACCAGGGTCTTTCTGCCCGGGGCAACCTCCACGTTTACATCACGGGAAAATTGTTCGTAACCGGACTCCTTGGCTTTCAAATTCAATGTAAGCGTACCGGGTTCCACTTTTTCTACAAAACCCTGCACGGTAGCGGGAAGTTCATACCAACCTCGCAAGTCAGGCCGCTCTGTAACCGTGTTGATCACCTTAGCTGCCAGTTTGCCCAATAACCCGAGACGCTTTCCCGATTCTTTTTCCACGCTTCTCTTGGTTAACAGGCGGATGACTTGACGAACAATGATCCCCGGCATTCTTTTTTTTAAAGACTTTGTAATAATGGGAATGAAGTCCACTAAGGTTTCAGTCCGCCCAATACTTCCATTGCCGTTAATGCCGACTTCCAGACAATGCTCTCCAGAATAAAAAGTAACCGGGTCATAAAAGGGAAAGGCCACGTTGAAATTCTTGCCGGGCGTCCATAAAGAGAATTTGGTTCCCTTTAGTTGCGGCACTTGCCCCACAAGATACATAACCACGATTTCTCCCATATGTGAATCGTCCTGAACCAACGCCATTATTTCCTGATATGAATCCTTGGCGACCTGGCTCCATCTGTCTACTGCCTCCCGGTCACCGAGTTGATGGTTCACTTCAATTAATTTTTTCAAAACACTCTTGGTTTTGTACAAATGAAAAGATTTTTCGTAATCAATCCGAGCATCATTGAGATCACCAGCCGCTTCATAAATGATTCCAGACACAAAATAGGTGAATGCGTTTTTAAAAGAACTCACCACATTGGCTGCATAATCATCCAATACCGCATAATTGGCCATAACGGAATCAATGCTACGGTTTTCAACATTCTGTTTTTTCTGATATTCCTCCAGTTTCTTTAATTCCCGTTGGTGTTTTTCTTCTTCCTCTTTTTGGCGCAAATCGGCTTTGCGCACTTCCACACGGGCACCATCCAGGTCATTGAGAAAAAGGTAATTCAATGCCTGCAATGTGCACAGCATTACCTTCTCGAAACCCCGCCCCTTATATGGCAATTCCAAATCCGACGCAAAGGCCGATTCTACATTAGAACCCACATCCCGAACGGATACCTTGGCACGCTCTTCATAC
>DSCZ01000259.1 GCA_011048855.1 Desulfobacteraceae bacterium
GCTATGTAAAAAGTAGCATGTCTGCCTTATCGGCGTCGGGGTCGGGATCGGTATCGGGGTCGAAAAGCCCGCCGATCAACGTCCGATACCGATGCCGATAGCAACCCCGACCCCGAGGGACATGATTATTTTGACTCTTTACGACGCCGTCATGATTGATGATGGTGTAAATCTTGTTTACGCCTCAAACGTCTTTCTAACCCGGTAATTGTGTATTTTCTGTACAAGCACCGTGCAGAAAAGAGTTTTATGAGCTTCAGCCAGGGAGCTGATTTTTGATATATCACTAAATTTCAACATGTTAATTTCACAACCGATCTTTTGGGCACGACCTTTGCAGCTACAATTCAGTGTGTCATCGTATTTATTGAGTCTGATCCGGCGCCGGATTGAATGTTTGTTGGTTTCCATCCGGAAATACCGGATGGACACTTGTTAAGGAATTTATTCACATCATATAAAATAAAAGGAGGATTAAAAATGACAATCACCGAATATGACGTCGAAATCCCGAGACACACGGATGAAATGGACCAAAACGAAGAATGGATAAAAGTAATTACTGATAAAGGTGAGAAAAAATTATTGATCCACGATTATGCAAATGTCTATAAAATCCCTGGGCTTTATGAAGAAGTTGTGTACGATAGGCTGAAGTGTTGCTCACCCGAAGTAGTTTGCGATACGCTTGAGAAGATCATGGATGAATCCGATGGTCCGCTGAATGTACTCGACTTCGGGGCTGGAAACGGCATAGTGGCCGAGCATTTGAGGGAGCGATTCGCGTGCGAAGCGGTAATCGGGCTCGATATCATCCCCGAGGCCAAGGAGGCTGCGGAGAGGGACCGCCCCGAAGTCTACGATGATTATTACGTGATGGACCTGAGTGAAATTAACGCATCGCAGGCAAGAAGGCTTGAAAACTGGAACCTCAATTCACTCGTGACGGTTGCGGCGCTCGGCTTCGGCGACATACCGGCAAAAGCTTTTGTAAACGCTTTCAACCTGGTGCAGGAAGGGGGCTGGGTGGCGTTCAATATCAAAGACCGCTTCATGTCTTCCGACGACGACACCGGATACCATGACACAATCGAGGCGATGATCGGGGACAGCCTCGAAGTTATGCAGCGGACCCGGTATTGCCACAGGATGTCGGTGACCGGCGAGCCGCTTCATTATTATGCGATTGCAGGAAGAAAACTAGCCGATGTCCCTACCTGATTCACCTCGATGAATGCTTTTTTCTTGATGCCGGCATAACTTCGCCGTACTCTTGTTGCCATCAGGTATTCCTGGACGGCCATGAGTCCTGTTTCGTCGATTTTCTTAAAACAGGGGGTTGCCGACGTTGAGTTCCGTTTCCCTGGTCAGGTGCGAAAGCTACCGTTTCCCCGAGGTGAAATCGGCCGTAAAGTCGGCTGTTTCACATCTCGGGGGCATTGAAAAATTCGTCAAACCCGGCGACAGCGTGCTGTTGAAGGCTAACATGCTGTGCGCACGGGTTCCGGAGAAGCGGGTGACCACGGATCCTTCCGTGGTTCGAGCGGTTGCCGGCCTTGTACTTGATGCCGGTGGCCTGCCGTTTGTGGGCGACAGTCCCGGCATCGGGTCCTTTACCAGAGTGGCTGAAAAAAGCGGCATCGCCGATGTGGCCCGCAAAGCCGGCATCGAATGCCGTGAACTTGTCCATCCGGTATCTGCGAAGCTTCCTGAAAGAAGCCGCTTTAAACGCCTGGAGATCGCCTCTGAGGCGCTGGACGCCGACGTCATCATAAATCTCCCCAAACTGAAAACACACTGCCAGATGCTTTTGACGCTCGGGGTCAAAAACATGTATGGTGTGATTCCAGGAAAACAAAAAGTCGAATGGCACCATATGGCCGGCGTTGACCGGGAGACCTTTGCGTCGTTGCTCCTCGATATATACTCCGTGGCAAAACCCGCGTTGACGATTCTCGACGGCGTCTGGGGGATGGAAGGGCGGGGGCCGTCCAACGGAACGCCGAGAAAATTAAATTTAATAGCTGGATCCGAAGATGCGGTGGCCCTGGATATGACGATCTGCAGGATCCTGGGGGGTCATGCAAATATGTTCCCCCTCTACCGGGCGGCTTCGGGCAGGGGCATCGGGGAGACCGATGTCTTAAAACTTTCCTTTCCCGGTGTCTCCCCCGGTGCGTTTACCGTGGATGACTTCAAATTCCCCGAACTGGACACTTTACACATGTTCCCGGCGTCCTGGGATTGGTTCACCCGTCGTTTTCTCGTGTCCAAGCCGGTTCACCGTGCGGAGACGTGCAGCGGCTGCGGCCGGTGCGAGGAGATCTGCCCGGAACATGCGATAACACGCAACAATAATACGGTGCACTTCGACTACGACAAGTGCATCCGCTGTTATTGCTGTCAGGAAATCTGCCCGGAAGACGCGATAGATTTTAAAAAAGGGGTTGTTGTCCGACTACTGGGATGTTTGGGCGGGCGGACAAAAGATCAATAGAAGACCGTCAAAGTCCTATGATACGGTTTTTTCCGGAAGCGGTCATCCTGACCCATTGACCAGAACATCCAGTCCAGTTCGTGGGATCGAAATGCCTTTCCGCGTTGTACCAACAAGTAACGCAGCCGTTCCACCGCGGCGATTGTGGCGGCACGCAACTCGACTTCCATATCACTTCCGGCGGGGATCGGCACCATGAGATCCACGCGGGATGCCAGAGCCGGTGAATATCGCAGTATGCCTTGCTGTCGCAGCACCTGGGGTACCTTGTAGTCTGCAAAGGCGGTTAATTGATCGATGTCGCTGAATGCTCCCCAGCTTTGGCCGCCGAAGGCGCCGTAGAGATCCGCAGCCAGGATCTGGGCGCGTTTCAGGAACCATACCGTGCCTCCGCGGTAGAAAGCTTTGTCACGGAAGGATGCAAGCTTTTCGGCGAGGATGAGCGCCAGGCCGACGGCCGATCCGCATGCCTCTTTCACCAGCAGGCGGGCTTCGCCCCTGTATTCAGCCAGAAGAAGCCCTCCGAGTTCGCGGAGGGCGGCGGCGCGTTCTTCAATCAACGGGAGCATGCCGCTTCCGCCTATAATTCGGGAGAATTCCGCCGCGTTCATGCCGCTCAGGTATTGGGCCGAGGTAAGAGGGACGCCTTTTTCCATGGCAGCCCTCAGAGCCGATGCCATTCCCACGTATCCGGATAAGAAAGAATTACCAACCCGTATCCCCCAGCGCCGTTTTCCGGGCGGCGGCCAGAAGCAGAAATTGACGGTGTCGAGTACAGTGAAATAGGCCACTGTCGCCGCGGTCCCATCGAAATAGTGGTGTTCGGCACCCCAGGGGGGGATTTCGAGCTCACCAGCGGATATCATTTCCGCCACCCGGGCGATTTCATGCTCGTCAACGGCCACATGACCGGCCTGGGCGGCCACGCGGAGCGTGGTTTCCGGGACTTGCCACATAATCAGTCTACAGGATGGATTTTACCGTTTCTACGACGCCTGCAGCGGTTACGCCGAAGTTGGCATAAATCTCCTTGTAAGGCGCGGATGCTCCGAAACGATCCACACTTACCGTTTTACCTTCCGCCCCCACGTATTTGTGCCATCCCTGGCTGACACCCGCCTCGACAGCCACCTTGACTTTCAAGGAGGGCGGGAGCACCGATTTACGGTAATTCTCCGGCTGGGCCTCGAACAACTCCCATGAAGGCATGCTGACAACCCTTGCAGGGATGTTTTCAGCCTCCAGCTCATCGGCCGCTTCAAGGGCGATGTGGAGTTCTGAGCCGGTGCCTATCAGCAGCGCCGCAGGGGTTCCGTTCGAAGCCTCCTTCAGCACATAAGCTCCCCGGCTGAGGTTGGATGCCTCTGCAAGTCGGCTTCTGTCCAGAGTGGGCACCCCCTGTCGTGTGAGTGCCAGAGCCACGGGCCCTTCACAGCCATCGATCGCCGTCCGCCAAGCCTCGGCTGTTTCGTTTGCATCGCAGGGTCGGATGACCGTAAGCCCCGGAATCGCCCTCAAAGAAGCCAGCTGTTCAACGGGCTGATGTGTGGGACCGTCTTCTCCAAGACCAATGCTGTCATGCGTGAAGATATAGATGATTTTCAGCCCCATTAAAGCTGCAAGCCTGATCGCCGGTCGCATGTAGTCTGAAAACACGAGGAACGTGCCGCAGTAGGGTATTATTCCGCCGTGAAGCGCTATTCCGTTTGTTATCGATCCCATTCCGTGCTCGCGTACACCAAAACGGAGGTTCCTGCCGGCGTAGTCAGGCGGCTGGAAGTCTTTTTCTCCGGATATCAATGTCTTGTTGCTCGGGGCAAGGTCCGCGGATCCGCCGACTAAATTACGGACGGACTTGGCCACGGCGTTCAAAACCTTGCCTGAAGACACCCTGGTGGCTGCACCCTTGGCATCCGCATCGAAAACCGGTATGGCATCCTTCCAATCCGCCGGCAGCCCGCCGCTCATCCACTGTCTCCAAGTCTCCGCCGATTCCGGGTCCGCTTCCCGCCATTCTTTCACCCTGAACCGCCATTCTTCCTGCAGGCGACGGCCCCTGTCCAGGGCGGTCCGAAAATGCCCACGGACATCGTCGGGAACATGAAAAGGCCCGCCGGTCCATTCGAGTTGTTTTTTGGTGAGTTCCAGCTCTTCGGCACCGAGAGGTTCCCCATGTGCGGAGGCCAGGCCCTGTTTGTTGGGGCTGCCGAACCCGATTTGGGTGCGGACTGCGATCATGGAGGGTTTCCGGGTTTCCTGTTCCGCCGAGGAGATCGCCGACGCAATTTCTTCCAGGTCGTTTCCATCCCCGACACTCGTTACATGCCACCCGTAGGCCCTGAACCGCTCGATGCTGTCGTCTGAAAAAGTAAGCGCGGTATCTCCTTCAATCGAAATATGGTTGTCATCGTACAGATAGATGATGTTGCCCAGTTTCAGGTGGCCTGCAATGGAGGCTGCTTCGTGGCTGACTCCTTCCATCAGGTCTCCGTCACTGACGATGCCGAAGACCCGGTGATTGATTATCTCGTGGCCGGGCCGGTTGAATTCAGCCCCGAGGTAGCGGGCTGCCAGTGCCATGCCCACACCGTTCGCGAAACCCTGTCCGAGAGGTCCGGTGGTGGTTTCCACCCCCGGTGTATAACCGTATTCGGGGTGCCCGGGTGTCCGGCTTTCCCACTGTCGGAAATTCTTAAGCTCTTCGAGTGGAAGATCGTAACCGGTAAGATGGAGAAGACTGTAGAGGAGGGCGGATCCGTGCCCGGCGGAAAGGACGAACCGGTCCCTTCCGGGCCACATGGGATCAGATGGGTTGTGTCTCAGGAAACGGGTCCATAATACGTAGGCCATCGCCGCGGCACCCATGGGCATGCCGGGATGGCCTGATCCGGCTTTTTGAACGCAGTCGGCCGAGAGAATTCTTATAGTATTTACGCATCGTTGATCCAGTGACATCATTGTCCTCTCCTTTAAAGTGAAATGTTTAAGAACCACTCCAGAGCATGCTTCGGTCGGGGATGCAATATACTACCATTACGGATCCCCGTAAAGGGAAGAACGAAAAGATGTTTCTCAAAGCACTTGCAATCCGGAGGTAAATCCTGTAGTTCAACTGGGAAAGAGGGGTGGCGGCATTGAATCGATTTACGTTCGGATGCCCTCTTGTTTACCGTGTTCCCAATATTTTTTGCTGTTCTATCCGAGATCAAATCTTGGAGGTTTCAGCTGAACAGGTTCTGTTCATGCGCCGATCAGGCCAGGAGGATATGATGAAAGCACTGGTGACCTATTTTTCCCAGACCGGAAACACAGAGAAAGTCGCACGCGCGATATACGATGCAATCGAAACTGCGGAAAAAGATATTGTCCCAATTTCCGATGTCCGCGATGTCGCTCCTTACGATGTGATATTCTGCGGATTCCCGGTGCAGGCCCACAACGTGCCGTCGGTGGTGGAATCCTTTATTGAAGGTTTACCGGAAGGCACCAGGTTGGCACTGTTCGGCACCCATGGATCGTTGCGGGGCGGTGAACTGGCAGTGCAGGCTTTTTACCAGGCCATAACCATCTCGCCGAAGCTCAGCATACTCGGAACATTCGGCTGCAGGGGCAAAGTCAAGCGCAGTCTGCTGGAAGCACTGATGAAAAAGTCTGAACACATGGCCTGGGCCATAGAAGCACAGGGCGCGGCCGGACACCCCGACCGTGCCGACCTGGAGGATGCCGCCGAGTTTGCACGCACCATGATCACCAAGTCAAGGGCGCTCGGATAAAAGCGTAAAAAAAAGCTGCGGCGGTTTTGCTGCATCCGGAGGCAGAAACCGCTGCAGGATAAATACGAGTGAGGCAGGAAGTGACCGAAACACCATGCTGCCGGCGCAACCTGGATTCCGAACCTTTCGCCCGTCGCTGGGCGGTATTCAACCTCGCTGGATCCCTGTTTGTCATCTCCCAGTTCTATCGTGTATCTAATGCTGTAATCGCCCCCGAGCTGCAGAGCGATCTGTCTTTGTCAGCCGAATCCCTGGGCTTTCTGAGCGCCATGTTTTTTTATTCGTTTGCCGTTGCGCAGATCCCGCTGGCTCTTTTCCTGGACCGGCTGGGCTCTAGGCTTACCATGAGCGTTCTGAGCCTGATCGGTGCGGCAGGGGCTTTTATTTTCGCTTTTTCGGACACGATGGCCTGGGCCGTTGTCGGGCGGGCGCTCCTGGGGCTGGGTATGGCTGCAAATCTGATGGGATCCATGAAGCTTTTCACGCGGTGGTTTTCCGCCCGGGAATTTGCAACGATTTCGGGAATCCTGTTCGCTCTCGGGGCCCTGGGAAACATGCTTGCCGCCACTCCGCTGGCTTTCCTGGTGGAAGCGGTGGGATGGCGAACGGCGTTCGCCCTCATCGGAGTTCTGACGGTGATTTGCACCGGTGTTTTTTTTGTTTTTGTTCGGGATGCGCCATCACCCGTGGAAAAGACGACCGCTGGAGAAGCAGGGGCCGGAGATATCCCGCGGAACTTAAAACTCCTTCTTTCCCGCAGGGAATACTGGTTGATTTCGATAGGAACCTTCATTCGGTACGGTGTTTTTGTCGCAATTCAAGGCCTGTGGGCCGGCCCGTATCTTATTTACGGGATCGGGCTGTCGGCGGTGGAAACCGGAAATTTTCTGCTGGTGCTGAATGTCGGTTTTCTTATCGGTTCCCCTGTTTCGGGCTGGCTGGCGGACCGTGTGCTGGGGTCCCCGAGAATTGTCGCCCTGCTGGGGCTTGCGGTGATGAGTGCGGTGATGCTGCTGCTTTCCACCGGATGGGCCGACATGCATTTGTGGCTTCTCGGAATGTCTTTTTTCATGCTGGGTGTTTTCAGCTCCTTCGGTTTCATGATGCTTGCCCATATTAAGGCTGTGATGCCCACCGTGATGAGCGGAATGGCGATAACCGGTGTGAATCTGTTTACAATGCTCGGGGCTGCGTTGTATATGCAGATCATCGGCAGAATCCTTGATACGCTGGGAGCTGTCGATCAATTCTCGGCGGTCGGTTTTCACAGGGTGTTTTTCGTGGCTTTCGTGTCATTGGCCTTCGCTTTTTTCGTTTACCTGCCTACCCGGGACAGAGGACCGGAAGCGGGTCCGGGAGCATGACAACTTTATGGTCACTGTTCATATAAAATATAAAGGAAATGCCCATGAAAAAAATATTTTATAATGATATTATAGATGAATATAAATCTTGTACTCCTTTATCGAGTACATACTCCGAACAAGCCAGAAAATACCTACCAGGAGGAGCCACCCGCACATTATCATTTTTTCAGCCTTACCCGCCTTATATCGACAAAGGCCATGGGTCTAAAATCATTGATGTAGACGGAAACGAGAGAATAGATTTCTTCAATAATGCCACATCGCTGATCCTGGGACATGCCTATCCCTCAGTCGTAAAGGCTGTCACGGATCAGGTGATTAAAGGAACCGCATTTCACGCCCCTACATTATTGGAAGTAGATCTGGCGAAAATACTCTGTGAGAGAATCCCCTCAGTCCAAAAAATAAGATTTGCAAATAGCGGAACAGAGGCTGTCATGTTTGCTTTAATGGCAGCAAAAGTTTATACAGGTAAAAGTAAAATAGGTAAATTTGAAGGCGGATACCATGGTTCGTGCGAACATATGTGCGTTAGTATTCATCCCGATTTAAAATTAGCCGGTTCAGATGAATTTCCCTGTGCAGTCCCTGAATCTTCTGCAATATCCGAAAATATTTTGAGCGAAGTTGTTGTAATGCCTTACAACAATATCGATGCTGTTGAAAAAATAATTAAAAAAGAAAAAGATGATCTTGCCTGTATTATTGTCGAGCCCATGCTGGGGGCGGGTGGAATTATACCGGCAAGGAAAGGGTTTTTAAATGACTTATGGCAAATCACAAAAGATAATGAAATTTTATTGATTTTTGATGAAGTGCAGACATTTCGTAATTCATCAGGCGGCGCACAAAAATTATGCGGTGTGACTCCGGATTTAACAGCTCTGGGCAAGATTATTGGAGGGGGATTTCCAGTAGGTGCAATTGGTGGAAAAAAGGAAATAATGGATGTCTTTGATTCAAGTGCGGGCAAGGCAAAGCTACCTCATGGGGGAACATTTAACGGGAATCCAATTACCATGGCGGCCGGAATTGCAACACTTCAGGAACTTTCATCACGTGAATACGAAAAGCTGGAATTTTTAGGAGATATTTTGAGGAGTAATCTTACTCAATTAATCGAGAAATATAATTTTAAAGCATGTGTTACCGGAGAACTTTCTTTCTTCAGAATACACTTTACGCGTGATGAAATATGGGATTATAGAACTGCAATAAAAGGAGTTAATA
>DSCZ01000351.1 GCA_011048855.1 Desulfobacteraceae bacterium
ATCCGGAAATACCGGATGGCACTAGTGGAGTTTCCAGATCGGAAATGAGGGATTTTGCCCAAGATCAAGGAAAACGAGGGGTTGCGCGGAGACGTACTGGAGTACGTCGCACAAAAAAGCCCGCAGTTTGACGTAGAGATTGGGCAAAAGGACCATTTCCGGATGGAAACTATTTAACATCCCCCCTTGACGCCTTCACGATCCGGATTCATAGGAGCATTTCGTAAAATCTATTTCCTGCCCGCACTGGGAGCAGGTGTGTTTTTTATTGAATTCATCTGAAAAAATCTCTTTTTCATGCCCACAATTCGGGCACTTGCAAAGAAACGATCTGAGATTTCTGAAACTCTCGAAACCGGGGCAGTGTTGTGGTGTGCTCATAAGTCACCTCCTATCCGCTCTTAAGGCGGCCTCGCGTTAATCAACCAAGCCTCGGATCCTTCCCTGTCTGCCCGCAATCGGGGATATAACAGGAAACATCAACGAACTCACATTTCTCCCTGCAGGACGGACACTGCTTCGGAGGAATATCTTCCTGTACAACATACCCGCAGTTGGAACATTTCCATTCGGCCATATTCTCTTCTCCTTTCCCGCCGGCAGCACCTGTTGCGAAATCGCACTCATCATCGCCAACGATTGCCGCAAATAATCATGAGACGTCCGTCCGGCCTTGCCGGACCGACGCCTCACAAAATCGTTTTAGGCCTTCCAGAGCCCGTGGATGTTGCAATACTCCCGAGCTGTGACCTTGTCGGCTTCAATGCAGAAAGAAGCCTCCGGCGCCTGCCCGGGTGATAGAAATTTCCTGTAGGCGACACCGTCCGCGATCAGTTCTATCCATTCTATGTAATGCTTCTCTTCCATCGGATGATCAACGCTTCCGACCTTTACCAGGAAGCCTTTTTCTGTTTTTTCCACCACTGGAACGTGCTTTTCTTTGGCTGCATCAACGGTGTTTTCCGTCATCAATTTCATCGGCTGCCCGCAGCAGACCAGTTCTCCGGCTCCGCCATGCAGCACTTCCACAATATTCCCACACACTTCACATTTGTAAACTTGAAGTTTTTCAGCCATCGGAATCCTCCTTCTTTCTGATTTTTGAGTTTGCTCCGGGGATGTTTACGACCCCCGGCTACGGTTTTTTTGGAAATTTCTATAAAGCTGCTACTAATAATTCTCTCCCAACAACTCAAAGTGAGCCTGGGGATGGTCGCACGCCGGACAGGACTCCGGGGCCTCGGTGCCGCTGTGGAGATAACCACAGTTCCTGCATCGCCAGACAACTTCATTTTCACGCTTGAACACGCGACCGGACTGGATGTTGGCGGCTAGATCCCTGTACCGTTTCTCATGCTGCTTTTCGGCGACAGCCACCGCGGTAAACACATCGGCTATCGCTTTGAAGCCTTCCGCCTTCGCATCAGCAGCGAAGGCGGGGTACATATCGCTGTGCTCGTGGTGCTCGCCCTCGGCGGCAGCCAGCAGGTTATCGAGCGTGGATCCGATAACTCCGGCCGGAAACGCCGCCTGGATCTCCACATCACCGCCTTCCAAAAATTTGAAAAAACGCTTTGCATGTTCTTTTTCCTGGTTCGCGGTTTCCTCGAAAATGAAGGCGATCTGCTCATAACCTTCCTTTTTCGCCGCGCTCGCAAAATAATTATAGCGATTCCTTGCCTGGGATTCCCCGGCAAACGAGGTCAATAGATTTTTTTCGGTTTTGCTGCCTTTCAGTGTCATGCTAATCCCCCATACGTTCATTGATTCAATGGTTCGTGGTTCAAAAATTCATTACAGTAATATATCATAGAAACATCAAAAACTAAAAACGTTTAGCTGGATATCTCACCCCAGGCGCTTAAAAGCCTTTTTGCCGGCACCGCAAACAGGGCATCGCCAGCTTTCCGGCAAATCCTCGAATTGTGTCCCTTTCGGAATCTTCCCCTTTCTATCTCCTTTTTCGGGGTCATAAATATAACCGCAACTAGCCGTCTGGCACTGCCACATCTCTTCCGGTCGACTCATTTCAATCCCTCCTATTTAGATTTGTCTTTATATAAATGCTTATTTTGTCTTAAAAAAAGCTTGGGATTTCGATTTGCAGACCGGGCATATATCCGGTGGTTGTCCCTCGCAGGTGTAACCGCACACGGAACAAACATAATAATCGACCGTCTCCATCTTTTCCATCTGCTCCAGCGCCTTTTGGTAAAGCCCCGCATGAATCTCTTCCACTTCATTTGCATACGAAAAAGATTTCAAAGCAGCATCCTCCCCTTCATTCCGAGCCTCTTCGATCATGTCGGGATACATTTTTTTGAATTCATGTGTCTCCCCGGCCAAGGCTTCCTTCAAATTCTCGGCTGTCGTCCGGATTCCACCGAGAGCCCTGAGGTGGGCATGCGCATGGACGGTTTCAGCCTCGGCAGCAGCCCTGAAAAGCTTTGCGACCTGTGTATATCCCTCCCTGTCCGCCTTCGTCGCGAATGCAAGATATTTCCTGTTTGCTTGAGATTCACCCGCAAACGCCTCTTCGAGATTTTTAGCCGTCTTTTTCATCATGACTCTCCTTTTCTATTGATATTCCCTTGACTCACAGCATCGCCCTTCAATGATTTTCGCATGTGAGCCTCTTTTTCGGCTTCAGCAAGGCGTCTGATTTTGTAAGCGGAATCCCGAACAAGACCATAAAGCACCCCGCAACCATTGTCTTCACGTTTTGCATCGCCTTCATCCGCCAATTTGAGCATAGATGAAGCCATTTTAATGGTTTTCAGAAGTATTTCATCACATGGCTTCATACTGCCTCCCCGCCTTCTAAACATTTAAAGAGAGGTTTATTCAATTCCTGTGCCGGATGCACTCAGATATTATCGAGAAATTTGGTTGCGAATAGAAATTCGAGAAAAATCAACAACTAAAGGTTACAAGATAAAAAAGGAGGAAGCACGGACACGTTCACGGGCGTTTTTGATATGCCGGCAATTGCACTATGATGAAACACAAAAATGATACACAGATGTATCAAAAAGAGAAAAACCCGTGATTACAGCATGATAAAAAATTCCATGCCTGTAGGACAACCAGAAAGACAAAGAAATTTTAGCCTGGATTAAAAGTATAACTGTTTGAAATCAGCATAAATTAGGTTTACGAGGACACAAATTGAGCATCATGATACGGCATGATACAACTGTGGTTTATGAGACACTTGTATCTTTCAAGAAACGATATAATGTAGCCCGCCCCACCCCCATCAACCTTGCGGCCCTGGCTTTGTTGCCTCCGGTTTTCTCCAGGGCGGCCCGGACCATTTCAGCATTAAGTTTTCTGCTCGGTCCGGCGGAAACGGCCGGTAGCCGTCCGTCCCGGAGTTCCAGGGGAAGATGTTCCGGCCTGATCGTGCGCCCCCGGGACCTGACCACCGCATAGCGAACAGCACTCTGGAGTTCCCGAACGTTTCCCGGCCAGTTGTATTCCAGCATCCGGGCAAGTGCCTCATCGGAAAAAGCCCCGGCGATCTGGCCCTCAACCTCCGCCTGGTGAAGAAAATGGTCTACCAGCAGCGGAATGTCTGTTTTTCTCTCGCGTAAAGAAGGCAAACGAATAGGCACGACGTTCAGCCGGTAATAAAGATCGTCCCGGAACCGGCCTGCATCGACCTCCTGTTTCAAATCCCTGTTTGTGGCACTCAAAATTCGAACATCCACAGACACGGTCTTTTCTCCGCCGACTCTCTCAAAGGCGCCTTCCTGCAATACGCGAAGCAACTTGGCCTGCATGGCTTTCGGAAGATCCGCAATTTCGTCGAGAAAGAGCGTGCCGCCGTGGGCGAGCTCAAAACGGCCTTTTTTGTCCCGCAGCGCACCGGTGAAAGCCCCCTTTACATGCCCGAACAATTCACTTTCAAGGACACCTTCCGGAAGCGCCGCACAGTTGACAGTGACGAACGGCCCACCCCCGCGTCGGCTTTCATTGTGCAGCGCCGCCGCAACCATCTCCTTGCCGGTGCCGGTTTCCCCTGTAATATGAACAGAATAATCGTTGGTGGCCAGCGCCTGGACCTGTTCGAAAACGTGGATCATTTCAGGAGATTGCCCCACGATGCCGGAAAAACTGCGCAACTGTCCGAGCTGCATCCGAAGCCCGGTGATGTCGGTCACATCCTTGAACACCGCGATGACGCCGGCGAACTCGCCCTTATCGTTATACATCCCCGTCACCGTCAGTTCCAATCGGCGGGAAACCCCGTCCCCGGTCACGATGTTAAGCGGGTAAAAGCGGTCCTGCCAGTGCTCGGGAGGACCCTCCTTAAATGCACACCTTTCTCCGCAAAAAGGCGATCCAAAAGCCTCGTGGCAGTCCTTGCCAACCACATCCCGGCTGGAAAAACCGGTGATTTCCTGGGCCGCACGGTTGAAATAGACTATTCTTCGCCATGGATCATGGGCTATGATTCCATCCGGTAAACTGTCCAGGATATGTTCCAGGTTTTTCTTGTCGGCAAGCAGCCGTTCAAGCCCCAACTTATTCATCGTTGAAATTCACCCAGTTACGATTCTGGCGGTCGGCTAATCAGCAAGAGAATAAAAACACCTTTTGGGAGAAACAACTTTGCCCTTTTTCTTCAATTCACCGATTATCCTGGAAACCGCCTTGCCGTCCTCCCCGATCATTTCCGCAACATCGCCGGGGCGGACAGGTTTGCCTGCCTTTTGCATCGCATCCAGTATCTTTTCTTCCATTGTCACTCTCCTTTTACGGCAGCTTTCCTGCCCTTCGATGGCATCTGCCCCCGTGGGGTCCTTTGCGAAAGACAACAGCCATCTCGTATTTTTCTATAAAGGTTGTTTATATTAAACTCCTAATTCCCTGCAGGCAAGAAGAATACTCCCTCATTTTGATGATGGATCCGGCTTGCGTTCAACACAAGCCGGATGATAAAGTCAAATATGGAAAACTTTCAAATACACACTTACCACCCGACACGGGACTGCGGCCGAACAGCGCCGCCTGAATTAAACACAGGGGATATGCGATGAAAACGATCGGAATGATCGGGGGAATGAGCTGGGAATCCTCGGTTGAATATTACCGCCTTGTAAACCTTAAAGTAAGAGAAGCCATGGGGGGCCTGCATTCGGCCGAATGCATCATGTACTCGTTTGATTTTGCCGACATAGAGACCCTCCAGAATTCAGGGAAATGGGATGAAGCCGCTGAATTGCTGCTTGAAACCGCCCTGAAACTAGAAAACGCCGGTGCGGATTTCGTCATCATATGCACAAACACGATGCATAAAAATGCCGGGTTTGTCGCGGAACATATCAATATCCCGCTGCTTCACATTGCAGATGCCGCCGCCGCCGAAGTCAAAGGCAGGGGAATCAAATCCGTGGGCCTTCTCGGAACCCAATTCACAATGGAAGAGGATTTTTACAAGGGTCGCCTCGCTGAAAAGCACGGGCTGGAAGTGCTGGTCCCAGACCGAAAAACGCGCGAAGAAGTCAACCGCGTCATTTATGAGGAACTTTGCAGGGGTGTCATCCGACCGGAGTCGAGGAACTTTTACCGGGATGTCGTCGAAAAGCTGGCGGAACGCGGCGCGGGAGGCATCATCCTCGGGTGCACCGAAATAGGCCTCCTGGTAAAACAGGAAGACAGCCCGGTTCCGGTATTCGACACAACTGAAATACACGCCTCCGCCGCTGTGCGGTATGCACTGGGCACTAGCTGAAACCAGACAAATGATCGTCTCACTGAACCCCTGCCTGGATGCCGACGAATACATTTTGACCGGGAGTCGGCCGCTGGGCCTGGAAGAACAAAAACTTATCAGTAAGGCACAGGTTGTTCTCCTGCCTCAAGGTTGCAGCCGGGACCTCTATGCGGCCTGTGTCGCTGCCGGCCCTGCAATTTTTCCCGAATACGGTCCGCGATTTTCTTTCCCGGGAAAAGTCGGTCAAAATCTGCTGTTCGAACGACACCGCCTTCCGCATCCCCGCACCTTGACATGGCGGGCTTCCGGCCGGTTTCTGGCGGCACTCGAAAAAAATCCCCTTATCCACCCCCGGCCTTTCATGGTCAAACGAAATTTCGGGCACGAAGGCTACGGCGTTTTTTTTATAGAAGATGACTCCTCGCTTACGGCCGCAATGGATGCCGTCTCCGCAGTGGGCGCCCATGAAGACGGGGCGTTCATAACCCAGGATTTTGTCCCCCCGGGCGGAGCGGCGTTGAGAATCGTAATCATCGGCTCCAGGACCATCAGCTACTGGAAACGATCGCATTCAAAAAAAGACAGAATAGCAACAATTTACCGCAATGCGGTAATCGACCATCACTGGAAACCCGAACTTCAAGCCGCCGGCATCGAGCTGTGCAGAACTCTCTCCCTTCGGACCGGCATAAATCTAGCCGCTGTGGACTTGGTCTTTCCGCTCGAGGAACCAAACCCGGCTCCTTTACTGCTGGAGATAAACTACTTTTTCGGCAGAAGAGGCCTGGGAGGCTCTGAAAACTTTTATCATCTGCTTCTCAAAGCCGTCAGGGAGTGGCTTTCCAGGCTGGGACTGGATCCCCTACGGGTACGGCCGGCATGAATTTTCAAGCGGCCGGGCAGCTGCAAACCCTGACCTCGACGCGCCTGCTCCGAGGTCCGTCAAATTCACAGAAAAATATACGCTGCCATGTACCCAGCAAAAGGCGGCCGTTTTCCAGGATCACAGTCACCGAGCTTCCAATCAACGAGGTTTTGAGGTGGCTGTCGGCGTTACCCTCCAAGTGCCGGTACCCGGCGTTCCTGGGAGCCAGCCTGTCAAGCGTTTCGAGAATATCAGAACATACTGCAGGATCGGCTCCTTCATTTATCGTGACGCCGGCGGTGGTGTGAGGCACGTAAACGATGCATACACCGTTATCCCCTCCCAGCTTCACCGCCTCGTCCATAACCTGTTTGGTAATATCGAGCATCTGCGCCCTGGAAGAACTGCGAATTGAAAAACCCATGTCACAACCTCCCTTCCTGATTATCAATCACCGGTGAAACCCCTCCGGCCGAAGCTTTCGAAAGGCCTACCAGAACAAATCTTCGCTGTCAAACACGATAACCGGCCCCGCCGACCTTGAAAATGCCTTGGACCTGCTCTAAGATGAAAAATCGGCATGTTCGAATCGGCCGTAAAAAAACGAGTCGACGTTTTGAAGTTAACTTTGAATTGCTAAGACCTATATCCAGTTTAAAAACATAAAAACAATCACGGTGGATTTTAAAATAGTGAATAATTTGCGCTTCCAAATAGCTAAAATCGAAGATTTATACCGTAAACTGGACTATCGCTTCAAAAACCCTGAAATTATCTCGCAAGCCTTCCGGCATGCCTCCTTCGTAAACGAGCAACAGGGTACGAAGCTTGAAGACAATGAAAGACTGGAATTCCTTGGAGACGCTGTCCTTGAGCTGGCCGTCACCCATCTGCTCATGGAAAAATACCCTGGTGCTGAAGAAGGGCACCTTTCAAAGCTCAGGGCGGTTACCGTCGATGAATCCGGCCTTAACCGCCTTGCCGAGGAACTGGAGCTGGGGCTGTATCTGCGATTGGGACGGGGTGAAGAACAAAGCGGCGGCAGGGAGAAACCTTCGATTCTATCCGACACCGTTGAAGCCGTTTTCGGCGCTATTTATCTCGACAGCGGGTTCG
This sequence comes from Desulfobacteraceae bacterium, assembly GCA_011048855.1. The sequence continues at coordinate 7,704 of DSCZ01000351.1, forward strand.
ATAATGCGCTTAAAACCGCCCGCAGACTCTTCGAGCCCGTCCTGCAGGACCGCATCGACGACTATCTTGCCCAGGACTTTAAGAGTATGCTCCAGGAATTCACCCAGAGAGCCTACAAGGTCCTGCCGGTTTACCGCCTCGAGGAAGAAAACGGGCCGGCTCATAACAGGACTTTCCGGGTGGCGGTGACGATCGACGGAAAGATGGTTTCGACCGGGGAAGGAAAAAGCAAGAAGGAGGCTGAGCAAAAAGCCGCGGAAAAGGCCTTCCATCTCATTGCAGGACGGGTGCACGAATGATCGTTCCCGTATTCATTCCACATCTGGGCTGCCCCCATCGCTGCATTTTCTGCGAACAGGAAAAAATCACTTCTCAACACAGGCCGCCGATGGCTGCACCCGAGGTCCGCGCCGTCATCGAACAGGCCCTGGCATCTCCCCGCTTTTCGGCTCTTGCGGAAAACGAAATCGCCTTCTACGGCGGCACTTTTACCAGCCTTCCGGTGGCACTGATCCGGGAACTGCTCGAAGCAACAGCTCCTTATCTGGATCAGGGGCTTTTTGCAGGCATCCGTATTTCCACCAGACCGGATGCAATCGACCCGTCCATCTGCGATTTGATTGCCGGATACCGGGTCAAAACCGTCGAACTCGGCGCTCAATCAATGAACGACGAAGTCCTGCGAAAGAGCGGGCGAGGCCACAGCGCGGCTGATACCGGGCACGCCGCCCGGCTGCTCAAGAACAGAGGTTTCAAGGTCGGCCTGCAGATCATGCCCGGACTTCCCGGTGATTCGGAAGCCGTTTTCAAAGAAACCGTCTCTGCGATCGTCTCCATCCGCCCCGAGATGGTACGAATTTATCCAGCGGTTGTAATCCGGGGGACAGTGCTTGCCCGCTGGTATCTTGAAGGCCGTTACACGCCGCTGACCCTCCAGGAGGCTGTTGAACGCTGCCGGCATGCCTGCACAAGATTTGAAATTGAAGGCATCCGTGTCATACGGCTCGGGCTGATGAATTCACCTTCGCTTCGTGAGCCCGGCCAGATCCTGGCCGGGCCTTGGCATGAGGCCTTCGGGCATCTTGTCAAATCCCGGATTTACCGCTCCAGGAT
>DSCZ01000358.1 GCA_011048855.1 Desulfobacteraceae bacterium
ATACATGGCCATGAGCCGCTGTTGAGCGAAATGATCGTTCAGGCAGCGGAGCTTCCGGAAATGATCGAGTTCGCGCAAAAGAACGGGGCCAAGGGCATCCAGCTGAGCGGTATATGTTGTACGGCGAATGAAATATTGATGCGGCACGGCGTTCCTCTGGCAGGGGATTTTCTGCAGCAGGAGCTCGCCATAGTGACAGGAGCCGTTGATGCCATGGTGGTGGATGTTCAGTGTATCATGGAAAATATCGCAAACGTCGCCCAGTGTTTTCATACGAAGGTGATAACCACCAACCCCAGGGCCAAGATCGCATCGGGTGATGTGCTTCATATAGAATTCGATGAACACACAGCGTTTGAAGATGCAAAAAAAATCGTGCGTGTGGCGGTCGAGAATTTCCCCAAACGGGATAAACCCGTGATTATTCCGCCAGCGAAGTCCGACCTGGTCGCGGGCTTCAGCTACGAGGCGATCAACTACCATCTTGGTGGTACCTTCAGGGCCTCTTATACGCCGTTGAACGACAACATCATAAACGGCCGTATTCGTGGAATAGGCGGCGTGGTCGGATGTAACAACGCCAGGGTCGTGCACGATCAGGGACATCTGGCCGTTGTAAAGGAATTGATAAAAAATGATGTAATCGTTTTAACCACAGGCTGCAACGCAATCGCATGCGCGAAAGCCGGGCTTCTGACCCCTGAATCAGCCAAAGTCTACTGCGGCCCGGGTCTAGCCGAAGTTTGTGAAACAGTCGGGATACCACCTGTGCTGCATATGGGCTCCTGCGTGGATAACAGCCGGATTTTGATGGCGGCCACCGAAGTGGTCAAGGCCGGAGGGCTCGGTAACGACATCAGTGACCTTCCTGCTGCAGGTTCCGCTCCCGAGTGGATGAGCGAGAAGGCGATCAGCATTGGGCATTATTTCGTGGTTTCCGGCGTCTATACAGTGTTCGGAGTGACCATGCCGGTCAGCGGTTCCCCGATCTTCGAGAACTACCTCTATAAAGAACTCGAAAACCTTTATGGCGGAATGTGGGATTTGGAGGTTGATCCGATAGCTCACGCCCATAAGATGATCGCGCATATCGACAAGAAACGTAAAGCTCTCGGTCTCGACCGCGCCAGGGAGCGTGTTTTGATGAGCATGGATGACCGTCGAACGCTTGATGCAGCGTAAAATTACAACTAAAACGCCTCTTAAGAAGGGAGGAAGTAAGCTATGTCAAAGCTGGTAGCATTTGCAGCGATACAAGGTGCATATAATATTGTTTCTAAGGCGGAAGGCAGTTATAAAAGGGCGCTTGCGACCTATGGCGGTGCACAGAAGCTGGAGTTTCCCAACACCGCATATTTTTTACCGATAATTTATTCTTTGACCGGCATAAAGGTTACGGACCTGGATTCGGCGCGTAAACCACTTGAATTTGCGCGTAAACTTTTGCCGCCTCATGTGAAAGAGCCCTGCAATCTCCCGTATCTCGGGCCTTTGCTGGATGCGGGGATGGCGGCGTTGTTCGCCGAAGAAATCGCCGAGGCAATAAGATATGTTGAAGATCCTGATTTCTATCAACCTGAAATCGAAGACCCGGATGTTGAAAACGGAAAGATTTGGCTGGGTGCGGCCGATGACGCGATAATGCGTAAGCGGGGTGTTGAATTTGTGGACGGCACAGCGCCGGGTTTTGCTGCCGTGGTAGGTGCTGCACCGGATTCGGCCACGGCGAAGATGATCGCCGAGGACTATCAGAAAAAGAGCATATATGTTTTTATGGCTGCAAATCAGAGCGGAACGACCTTCGCCGAGCAGTTGATCGAGGAAGATGTCCAGATCGGGTGGAACACCCGGCTGGTTCCGTTCGGCCCGGATATCTCGGCGGCCGTGTTCGCACTGGGATTCGCGAATCGTGCGGGGATGTCTTTCGGCGGCATCACTCCAGGTGACTACAAGAGAATGCTTGCATATCAGAAGAATCGGATTTTTGCGTTCGTGAACGCCCTGGGTGAAGTGAACGCCGAATGGGCCGCCAATGCCGCCGGTTGTGTCAACTGGGGTTTTCCGACAATCGCGGATACCGACATCCCGGAAATTCTGCCCACCGGCGTCTGTACTTACGAGCATGTGGTGGCGAATGTACGCCACGACGAAATAACGCAAAAATCCATCGAGATTCGAGGGCTCAAGGTTTCGATCACCGAGATCGACATCCCGCTTGCCTATGGACCGGCTTTCGAGGGAGAACGCGTGCGCAAAGGCGACCTTTATGCGGAGATGGGCGGAGGTAAAACCCAGTGCACCGAGCTCTGCAAAATGGCCGAGATGAACGAGATAGAAGATGGAAAGGTTACTGTAATCGGTCCGGACATAAAAGATCTGAAAAAAGGAGACAAACTGCCGCTCGGCATTTACGTGCAGGTGGCGGGCCGGGAAATGCAGCCCGATTTCGAACCCATCCTTGAAAGACAAATTCATCATCTTATCAACTATGCCCAGGGAATCATGCATATCGGGCAGAGAGACATTTCCTGGATCCGTGTCGGCGATGCCGCAGTGGAAAAGGGCTTTACACTGAAGGACCTGGGCGTGATCCTGCATGCGAAGTTCCATCAGGATTTCGGAAGTATCCTGGATAAGGTAGAGGTCAAGCTGTATACGAAAAAAGAAGATGTGGACAAGCTTACGGCCCGGGCAAGGGAAGAATATCGCCATCGCGATGAAAGGGTCGAAAGCATGACCGACGAAAACACGGAAACTTTTTATTCCTGTACTCTATGCCAGTCATTTGCGCCAAGCCATGTATGCGTGGTCAGCCCTGAGCGTACAGGGCTTTGCGGTGCATATAACTGGATGGACTGCAAGGCTTCCAATCAGATCAACCCAACGGGCCCGAATCAGCCGGTGGAAAAGGGCGAGTGCCTGGATCCTGTGCTGGGTCAATGGAAAGGTGTGAATGATTTCGTTTACAAGGCTTCGCGTCAGACTATAGATCATTACAACTTCTACAGTGTCGTCCACGATCCGATGACGACTTGCGGGTGCTGCGAATGCATCGCAGCTGTTTTGCCCGGCTGTAACGGTGTTATGACCGTTAACCGGGAATATACCGGGGAGACGCCCTGCGGCATGAGATTTACCACCCTTGCCGGAGTTATAGGTGGTGGTCAGTCGACACCGGGTTTTGTGGGCCATTCAAAATTCAATATTACCCAGCGGAAATTCATTGTTGGGGACGGGGGACTTTTGAGACTTGTATGGATGCCAAAGGGCCTCAAGGAGGAGATCCGAGATCGATTGCTCAAGAGGGGTGAAGAATTCGGGGTTCCGGACTTGATAGACCGCATCGCAGACGAGACGGTGGGAACGAGTGAGGATGAGATTATGGCGTTCCTGAAGGAAAAGGAACATCCGGCGCTGACGATGGATCCGATCGTGAGTTAGCAGGGCGCTGACATTTATTGATTTATATCTATTGATCAGGAGAAGACCATGGCATTAACCGGTATAGAAATTTTCAAGATGTTGCCCAAGACCAATTGTGGTGAATGCGGGGTGCCTACATGCCTTGCATTCGCGATGAACCTAGCTTCGGGCAAGGCGGAACTGGATGCCTGCCCATATGTTTCGGATGAAGCCAGGGAAAAGCTCGCCGAAGCATCCGCGCCGCCGATCAGGCCGGTCGCTCTGGGAGCTGGAGCGAGGGCCTGTAAAATCGGCGGTGAAATCGTCATGTTCAGACATGAAAAAACATTTTACAATCCCACCGCACTTGCGGCAATGGTCACTTCGGACATTGCCGCCGATGCTCTCGGTAAAAAGCTAAAAGATTGGAACGCTTATCAGTATGAACGGGTGGGTTTGAACCTGAGGCCGGAGCTTGTCGCCCTGAAGGATGCAAATGGTGATGTTGAAGCTTTTGCCGCTGCTGCCAAAAAGATTGCTGAGGAAAGCGAATTCGGGCTCGTGCTGATGACGGATTCATTGGAGGCCATGAAGGCAGGAGCCCAGGCCTCTTTATTCAAGCGTCCGTTGTTGTATGCAGCCACCGCAGAAAACGTGGAAGAAATGGGCGCGCTCGCGAACGAATTATCTCTTCCTCTGGCTGTGAAGGGAGATGGGATCGACGAACTGATCTCTCTTACCGAGAAGTTGACCGGTATGGGGATCAAAGATTTGGTCCTGGATCCGGGCTCCCGGGAACCCAAAAAGTGTTTCGAGGATCACGTGTTGATCCGGCGCGCAGCGCTCAAGGCGGGCAACCGCTCGCTTGGGTTTCCGATTATTTCATTTCCATGCGAAATGGCCGGCAACCTGGACGTGGAATCCACGATAGCGACGATGCTCATAGCGAAATATTCATCCCTAGTGGTTCTTTCCGACTTCAACGGTGAGAGCCTTTTTCCGTTGCTGCTCATAAGGCTTAATATTTTTACCGATCCACAGCGACCGATGACTGTGACCGAGGGTATTTATGAAATCGGTTCTCCGGATGAAAATTCGCCCGTGCTCGTGACTACAAATTTTTCACTCACCTATTTTATCGTCAGCGGCGAGATAGAGGGAAGCCGCGTGCCCAGCTGGCTTCTGATCATGGACACCGAAGGGCTGTCTGTGATGACTGCATGGGCTGCCGGTAAATTTTCGGGCGATATGGTAGCCGCTTTTGTTAAAAAGTCCGGAATTGCCGACAAGGTCGCGGACAAAAAGATTATTATCCCGGGTTATGCCGCTGCGATAAGCGGGGAAATGGAAGAAGACCTGCCCGATTGGGAGATTCTTATCGGCCCAAGGGATGCGGCCCTTATACCTAAATTTCTGAAGGATTTTTCCGCCTGAAAAGTCCGGAGAAATGGGAAAATGAGCCGTTTACTCGAATGAAAACAGAACGATGGAAGGAGTATCGCGATGCTGCTTATCGGAGAGAATTTGAATGTCATCAACCGGGCGATCGGAAAGGCTTTCAAGGAAAGAGATCCTGCACCGATCATAGCAGAGGCCAAAAGGCAGAAGGAAAAGGGAATGGATTGGATCGACATCAATCTCGGACCGGCACGCAAGGGGGGGCCGGAATTGATGGAATGGGTGGTGAAAACCGTTCAGGAAGAGATTGGAGATTCTCCTTCTCTGGTTCTGGATACATCGAACATAGAGGCCATGGAAGCCGGGCTGGTTGTTCACAAAGGACGGGCGATGATGAATTCAATCATGTGCCGGCCGGAGCGGTACGAAAAAATGATTCCCCTTGCGGTCAAATACGATGCTGATTTTGTCGCACTGATGTGGGGACCGGACGGCCTGCCCCGCGACGAAAACGAACGTGCTGCTCTTGCCGTGGAGCTGATTTATGCGGCAAACGAGGCGGGAGTGCCGAATGAGCACATTTATGTCGACGGCATAGTGACCCCGGTGAATATCCAGCAACCCCAGGCTCTCAGCTTGATGACGTTCCAGGAGATGCTCCAGGATATCGCGCCGGGTGTGAAGTCTACATGCGGGCTTTCGAACATTTCAAACGGTCCGCCGGATCATTTGCGTCCTATGCTGAATCGCACCTACATGGTTATGCTTGAGCGAAAGGGAATGTATTCGTGCATCGCAGACGCCGAGGACGATACCTTAATCGATATCGCCAGGGGGAAGCGGCCGGATATTGTGGAGCAGATTCACAAAGTGATGGACGGCGAGGAAGTGGCAATGGATTCGCTGTCGGACGAACTCAAGAAATATGTGAAGACAGCAAAGGTCATTCTCGGCCATTCACTTTATTCGGATTCCTGGCTTGATCTGTAAGCCGGTTCCCCTGATGTACCGTAAAATTCTATCTATCCTGGAGGACCGGCCGGAAATTGGTGGAGCATTCCCGGCCGGTTTTTCTCCTTCCTGGCGTTAAAACCCACCTTGTTTGCCCAAAATCCACAAAGAGAAGGCTTGGCATAACGACCATCAAAATTAGCGACTTACGCGATAATAACGATTAAGTTTATCGAGTACGGCTGAATAGTGGTCCCTGAAAACCAATTCCGGGTGGTAGGCAACTTCTTGTCTCAAGGATTGTATGAATGGCAGGATATCTATGCCGTAGGGATTTCGTTTTTCTGTGTCCGCTTTATGGATTATGAGGATGCAGTAATAGGTCAGGAGAAGCCTGAAAACCGGATCACGCCTGAAAATAATCGCCCGCCCGCCTGTGGTGTTCAAAAAAAAGCCGGCATATAGATAAGCAACCTCTTCCGAGGGCCGGATCAGGGTTGTGTCGGGGCATTGATCCGAAACAGAAAGCCATCGGTATAACATCTGCATGTACAGTTCTAAATCGTCGCGTTCATGACGCAGTATGTTTTTGATAAATGTTATATCGGTTCTACTGAGCGCGCGGTAGATATGATAGATATTGTTGACTAGAAGGGTAGGGTTGAGACTTTCTCCGGCCGGTGCAGGGGGTGATGCTGAAAGGGCGGTCGTCATTTCGTTCAAATGATCCAATATACTGCTCCCCGAATCGAAAGGGGTGTAATTCTTTTTGCCGAGATATGAAAACAACTCCTGGATCTCTGATTCGGCAGCTTCACAGAACATATCGTCACCCGGTTTTTTCTGCTCAGAACCCGTAAAAGGGATAGAAAAGGGATAAAGATGCCCGGATTCGGGTGAGGTGCGTGGGTGGCCGTCATTTGTACCGGGCGAAGCAGGTTTTTTAATCCTTCCGGTTATCAAGGGCCGTTCCTGCGATTCGTCACCAGGCGCAGGTGTTCGCGGTTCGGCTGGTCGAGAAGCAACAGGGGTTTCAGGTGAGAGGCGGCTGCTGGAAAGAGAATCGGCTGCAAGGCTCTCGTCATGGTCTGCCTCCACAGATTCCAGGGGAGTGGCTTCCGTGAGTCCAAGGCTTTTCGCCTCTCGGTCGGGTGCAGGGGTATAGCGGCTTTTTTCTATTTCAGGGTCAGGTAGACTTATCTCAGAAGGTACGGTGGCCTTGTTGGTGTAATAGTAATAGCCCAGTCCCGCAATTGCGGCGATTAAAACAACGAGCAAAATCGGAATACCGGACCTACGTTTCTTATTCATGGCATAACTTCCCCGTTGAGCGGATTGAGAACAGGACAGGACGCAGAGTCTGGCAATGGCTGGGGTTCGATTTTGAAGTCACCCAATTCTGAATAACCGGGCTGGAAAAGTGGCAATTCAACAACAACGGTTGTGCCTTTCCCCTTTTCACTTTCGATCGAGATCCGCCCGCAATGGTTCACAACGATCTGATGGACCATCGTCAAACCCAGGCCTGCTCCCGTGGTCTTTGAGCTGAAAAATGGATCATAAACCGCGTCGAGGTTTTCCACGTCGATTCCACAACCGGTGTCGGCTACCGAAATTACGATCCGGCCGGAAACCACCCTGACTTCAATACTCAAAATGCCGCCTTCATTCATCGATTCAACGGCGTTTTCAAGAATATTATACAACGCGAACTCTATTTGTTCGGTGTCCATAGTTATACACGGGAGGTCCTTGGGAATGCTTGCCCGGATTTGAATCCCCCGGTCGCGGGACATTTCGAGGAATTTCTTTTTTAAGTTGTTCATGATAGTGTTCAAGTCCGAAAGAGTTGGTTCGGCTGAAAGCAATTCCGCAAATTCATGAATATCGGTGAGAACCTTTTCGAGGCGTTGGGCTTCAAAGAGGATGATGTCTGCATACCCGGCGAGCTTGTCGTTGTCGGAACACATGTCTTTTTTGATACGGTGGGCAAATCCGCCGATTGTCGTGATGGGATTACGTATTTCGTGCGCTATTCCTTGAACCAGATTTCCCACCGCAACAAGACGTTCAGACCGTATCAACCTTTGCTGGATTCGGGAGAGTTCTTTTTCCGCCAGCTCGAAACGTTCCTGGAGCCTGCCGTAAAGCTTGGCGTTTTCCATTGCTACAGCTATCTGTTGAGCCATTATCTTAAGTAGTTCCAGGTCGTTCGAAGTAAATTGGCCGTTGCGTTTGTTGAGAACTTGAAGCGCACCGATAGGATGTCCCCGGACCACCAATGGCACGCATATCATGGACCTGGTGACGAAGCCTGTGATCCGGTCGAATATCGGGGAGAAACTATCTTCAACGGACGTATCCTGAACAACCATCGGCTCTCCGGTTTGAACCACTGTTCCTGCGACCCCTTCGCCGATTTTGAGCCGCAAACCTTCAATCGGCTTTTTCTCGCCTCGTGCAACGCGAACAAACAGTTCTCCTGTTTCCTCGTCGAGTTCATAAATAGTGCTGGCTTCGGCTTCTACGAATTCCTCCGCCCACTTGATCGCATGGCTCAGGACCTCCTCAATCTGTAACGAGGAATTGACGATTGCACTGAAACGAATCAGTGTATCCAATTCCTTGCGTGTGTTGTCTCTGTGAGCCTCTTTCATTGAATACTCCAAAAATTCAAAGCACTGTATCAAACCGATTCTATGCAGGATTGACATTTCCGAGGGATGGCCTTAAATATTGATCAGCCTGGAACTCCCCGGTGTCATAATATGGTACAAGCAGAACTAACAAATTGTTAATATACATGATATCGAAACTACAGGCAATCAAAACACCGAAATGGCAGCGGTGAAGCACGAGTATTCTCCGATGGGTATCAGAGCGGCCCGGGGATGATAATTTCCCCGGTTGTGCCATCCCGGACCGGCAAATCCTGCAGTGAAAATATTTTTTCTGTCAGCTTTC
>DSCZ01000190.1 GCA_011048855.1 Desulfobacteraceae bacterium
CGAGCGGGTTGTCTCCGAAGCTTTAGGAAAAAAAAAGGAAGTTGAGTCGTGAGGAATCAATAAAACATAATAAATAAGGGAAAATTATCAACTTGGATCGAATTACAATAAGCCCTGGAATCGAAAATCGTTTCGTGATATCTTATAAAGATTCAATGTTTTGGGGTCGATGGGACCGAGATGTTTTTTAAATTCGTTTGTTCAAGATACCGTCGGCTGAAATACATACACCTTCAATACGAAAGGTGGACAAAATGGAACGTTCTGAAATAATTCATGTTTTAAAAAGCTGCGACCTGTTCGGCGCGCTTCGGGAAGACGAGCTTGAGCGAATTTCCGCGATCTGCGGTCTGGCGGAATTCGGTCCCGGCGAATATATATTCACCCAGGGGAGCATTTCCGGCTGCCTTTATGTAATAGCCGAAGGCTCTATACGGCTGGAGCGCCATGTCGATCTCGGCGGAAGAAAAGGATCGGTCACCGTTGACCGCCTCGGCCGGGGCCGGGCATTTGGATGCTGGCCGGTTCTACTCGGCGAAGACTATTCGCTGTTGTGTTCTGCGGTCTGTACAAAGGCCGCCACGCTTATTTCCATAGAGGGCGGCCCGCTGCGGGAAATGATGGCGGCCGACAAAGGACTTGGGTTCTGTGTTCTAGAACGCCTGTGCACGATCTTGAGGTCTCGGATGTACGGTGTTTACGGGGCAATGGAAAAATTGTGAAAGGACGTCTTGATGGCTCCATCCGAAAATGTCTTACTTGATGAAGATGAATTGTTTGCCCGCGTCGAAGACGCTCTTAAACACGAAACGAGAGACAGGGCCAACCTGATCCCGCTGCTTCAGACCGTTCAGCGTCTATGCTCCTATATCCCCGAATCCGCAGTAAGGCTTCTGGCCGGACATTTCGACATCAGCCCGTGTGAAGTCTATGGGGTTGCTACGTTTTACAATCAGTTTCGTTTCAATCCCCCGGGCCGCCATCAGATCAAAGTCTGCATGGGAACCGCGTGTCACGTGCGTGGAGGGGACATCATCCTGGAAAATTTTTCTCGAAAACTCGGCATAGACGAAGGAGAAACAACCGAAGACCGGGAATTCAGCCTGGAGCGGGTGGCCTGCGTGGGGTGCTGTGCTCTTGCACCAGTGGCTGTGATAGGAGAAACCGTGCATGGAAAAATGGCACCCAGCAAGGTTGAAGGCCTCATACTGGGTTTTCAGATAGAAAAGGACCGCGCGGAAAGAGGGAAAACGCAAGATGACCGAACAAAATGAGCCCTTTCGCATCCGGGAGAAATACGAGCGATTGCGCCGCAAAGCCGAAGAGGTGAAAGCAGCTGAAGCGGGTTCCGACGAACCTGTGATCACCGTCGCTATGGCCACCTGCGGCATAGCCTCAGGCGCTATCGACACATTTAATTCAATCAAGGAGACGGCTCAGGAACTCGACCTTCAGGTGCGGCTCCGCACCGTGGGCTGTACGGGTCATTGCTATGCCGAGCCGGTGGTTGTAATCGATCATCCTTCCTCCGGATTTCCACCGTTGATGTACCATGGAGTCAGTTCCGGAAAGGCCCGGATGATCGTCAAGTCCTTTCTTCGCGACGGAGACCCGCTTTTCGAACATGTTCTGGGAGCCACCACTGAATCCGAAGACTTCCCCGGCGTCATGGATTTTCCACGGTTCAACCGTGAAAAACGGGTAATCATGGAAACTTGTGGAGTTGTGGACCCTGATCATATCCTTGAATATATCGCATACGGCGGATATTCAGCGCTCGCCGGCAGCCTTGAAACAACCCCGGCTCAGATCATAGAAACGATCCGGTCTTCCGGCTTGAGGGGCCGGGGAGGGGCCGGCTTCGAAACAGGCAGGAAATGGGCGCTTGCCGCTGAAGCTCCTGGAGATCGAAAATATGTCATATGCAATGCAGACGAAGGGGATCCCGGAGCCTATATGGATCGAACGGTGCTGGAAAGCTCCCCGCACCAGGTAATCGAGGGAATCGCGATTTGCGCCTATGCCGTGGGTGCCGCCGAAGCGGTCATGTATATCAGGGCCGAATACCCCCTTGCGGTTTCAACCGTCGAACGGGCACTGGAGCAAGCCGAACAAAACAACCTCATCGGCAAAAACGTCCTCGGCACCGGTTTTTCGATTCATATCCGGGTTTTTAAAGGTTCCGGAGCTTTCGTATGCGGGGAGGAAACCGCCCTCATAGCCTCGATCCAGGGGGAACGGGGGACCCCCCGTTACAGGCCCCCCTACCCGGCCACCCGTGGCCTTAACGGAGCTCCCACGGTGATAAACAACGTTAAGACGCTGGCCTCGGTGCCTCCTATAATATCACGTGGTGCAGAATGGTATCGCAGTATAGGAGCTGCGGGCAGCCCGGGGACCGCGGTTTTTTCGGTGGTCGGGGATGTTGTACATCCCGGCCTGGTCGAAATACCGACGGGTATCAGCCTGCGTTCGCTGATATTCGACGTATGCGGAGGAATACCGCGGAAGAAAAAATTTAAAGCTGTACAGATCGGAGGTCCGTCTGGAGGATGCCTTTCAGAGGAGTTTCTGGACGTTCCGGTCGATTTCGATTCCCTGCGGGAAGCCGGAGCTATGATGGGTTCAGGCGGCATCGTCGTGATGGATGAAGATTCCTGTATGGTCGATGTGGCACGCTATTTTCTTGAATTCACACGTAACGAATCCTGTGGAAAATGTACTTTCTGCCGTATCGGCACGGCCCAGCTCCTTGAGATATTGAACCGGATTACTATAGGAGAAGGAAAAGAGGAAGATCTCGAAATGCTGGAGGAGCTCTGCGAAGACATTTCCGCTGGTTCGCTGTGTGCGCTCGGCAAAACCGCGCCGAACCCGGTGTTGACTTCTCTGCGTTATTTCAGGGATGAATATGAGGCACACATACTTGAAGGCCGTTGCCCGGCATGTGTATGCCGGGTTTTGACGGCTTACTATATAGACCTTGACCGATGCGCCAGGGGGTGTGACGCGTGTGTGGGGTCCTGTCCTGTCGAGGCGATCTTTACCACCGCAAACCGAAAAAAGGGCGTGGACCAGACTCTATGTGTTAAATGCGGCGAATGTGCAGTGGCGTGCCCTTCCGAGTATGATGCGGTCAGGAGGGTCTCCCCGCCAAGCCTGGCGCCCGTGGTACCGAAACCCGTAACAGAGTGAACCGGTGCGTTGCCCGTGACGATTCGTGATCATCCGGATTCGCACCGCGAAAGGCCTGCTGATATGGTCAATTTCAGTGTCGACGATAAGAATCTTTCGGCTCCCGAAGGAACATCGCTTCTTCAAGCATGCCTCGACAATGGCATCTACATACCTAACTTATGTTATCTCCCGGACGATGATCACCCCCCGGCATCGTGCCGTCTCTGCATGGTGGATCTTTCTGGAGCACCGGCACCGGTGCCTGCCTGCACGGTGCCCGTGACCGAAGGGCTTGTTGCCTACACCGGGACCGAACGAGTCCGCCGCCTTCAACGCTCAGCGTTGAAGCTGCTTTTGTCGAACCACCGCGTTGAATGCGCCCGCTGCAGCGCAAACAAACACTGCGCACTTCAACAGATCGCAAAATTCCTGAAAGTCGGACTCAAAAGAGGAAAACTGGCAGACCTGGTCCAGGAACCCGGGAAAAAGGAAAAAGAACACCCATACCTCAAATATCACCCAGCTCGCTGCGTTCTGTGCGGGAAATGCGTGCGGATCTGCAGTCGCATGCATCCGCGGCCGCTTCTATTTTTTGCGGGAAGAGGCCTATGCACTCACATCAATTTTTTCGGCGCCGATGAAAATACAGCCGCTTTTTGTAGCAGTTGTTTTGCCTGTGTGGATATATGCCCCGTTGGCGCCCTGGAAAAAAGACTGGATAGCGCTGAAAGTACCGGGGACGAAGAAACGTGATCACCGCCGAAGGTTTACAGTATACAGGCAGCGAACACCGAGAAATCCAGCCGGCATCACCGGACAGCCGATTCAAGGACCTGACGATCGGTGAACTTCGGCTGGATCACTGGGCTGTAATGGCTCCTATGGCCGGTATAACCAATCTACCGTTCCGGTTTATTGCAAAAAAGATGATGGCGGGGCTTGTCGAAACCGAAATGGTGAGCGCCGCCGGCCTTGTCCGGGCGCAAAAAGCTACTCTGTCCTACCTTAAAACGAATTCCACCGAAAAACCTCTTGCTGTCCAGATTTTCGGCTCCAACCCCGATGAAATGGCGGCTGCGGCTTACATTGCCGCTGAAAGCGGCGCCGCGTTGATAGATATAAACATGGGGTGTCCTGCCCGCAAAGTTGTAAAAACAGGAGCGGGAAGCGCGCTGCTCAAGGATATCCATCGCGCCGAGACGATCGTTTCGGCCGTCCGCAATGCTGTTAAAATTCCTCTCACAGCCAAAATCCGCTCCGGATGGTCGCCCGGAGAACCGGTCGCCCATGATTTTGCGCATATGCTTGAACATACCGGTGTTGACGCCCTAACCTTACACCCGCGCTTTGCCACTCAAGGTTTTTCAGGAAACGCCGACTGGGACTTGATTCGTTCGATAGCCGCCGCCGTACGCATTCCGGTCATTGGGAACGGGGATGTAGTCCGACCGGATTCGGCTTTTGATATGAGGAAGACAACTGCATGCAGTGGCGTAATGATTGGACGGGGAGCCGTTGGTAACCCATGGATATTTCAACAAATATTATCGATACAACGCTTTGGTTATTATGAAGAACCCTCTCTTTCCGAAAGAAAAAAGGTTATCCTCGAGCACCACAGGCTTCTCGTTGATCATTTCGGAGCAACAACCGCCTCTCGATTGATGAGAGGTCTAGTGTTATGGTATACGAAAGGTTTACCGCACAGCAACCGTTTCCGTGCCGCGTTCACCGGTATTCGCGACGTTTATGGCCTCATACAGGGCCTCGATGCCTATTTCAAATTCCTCCGGGAGAAAAAAGTTTGAGAGTTCGGCTGGCAAAAACCGCCGGTTTCTGCATGGGCGTGCGACGTGCAATGGAAATTGTACTCACCCATGCAAATAGAACAAAGGGACCCATATTCACTTATGGCCCTTTGATCCACAACCACCAGGTGCTCGATCTTCTCCGCTCGAAAGGTATTTACAGCGTCGACGGCGTCGAATCACTTGATTCAGGCACGATCGTCATAAGAGCCCACGGCATCCCCCCCGCCACGCGCAAGGTTATCAAAAACAGCGGCCTCAAACTTGTTGACGCGACCTGCCCAAGAGTCGCCAAAGTCCAGAGTATAATCCGAGCACAGAGCAGAAACGGCAGCAGCACTATCATTGCAGGAGATCGTGACCATGCAGAAGTCGTTGGACTTATTGGCTACAGCGTCACGCCGGCCTATGTTGTCAGCGACGTTAAAGAAATCAGTTCTTTACCGAAACTGGAAAGGCCCTTTGTCGTAGCTCAGACCACACATAACGCACTCGCTTTTCAGAAAATAGTTTCTGCTCTTCAAGCACGCTTTCCTGATATCACCGTCTTCGACACAATCTGCGAAGCTACCCACGAGCGGCAGGAAGAAGTACGACTGCTTGCAGAGAGTGTCGACGCCATGGTAGTTGTAGGCGGATATCACAGTGCAAACACAAAACGGCTTGCACAGATATCAAGAGACTGCGGAATTCCCACCTTCCACGTGGAAACTGATGCGGACCTCGACAAAGCAGCCCTTTCCAGGATGGATGTTATCGGGATTACAGCCGGGGCATCCACTCCCAGCTGGATGATCCGCAACATTATCAAAGACGTGGAAGCCGTCAGAAGCGCAGGTGAAAACAAAGTTGCGAAATATCTAAAAAAGACTGTGGCGACGGCGGTTCAAAGCTCTATCCTTGGAGCCTTCGGCGCCTTAGGGCTCGCTCATGCCGCCTCCATGGTGTCTCCGCACCCGCCTTCTTTTGTTTTTCCGGTCCTTGCCTTTCTTTACGTTTTCGCCGTTCATATAAGCAACCGGTTCCTGGATCGAGGCGCCAGCGCCTACAATGACCCTGGGCGCGCGGCCTTTCTCTCGGATCACAGGAGCCAGCTGCTCGCATCAGGAATTGCCGCTGCCGCCTCGGGCATGATTATATCGGTTTTTGTGGGCTTCTTAACGTTTCTCGCCTTTTTCCTTTTGACGATCGCAGGTGTGATTTACAGCTTTCCGATCTTCCCGGCGAGCCTTAAAAAGGGCGTTACATTTAGTAAAATCAAGGATATCCCAGGCTCGAGGAGCCTGTCTGAAGCCCTAGGCTGGACAGCTGTTATAGGAGTACTGCCGTTGCTGGAACGTCTGCCGGCCGTTTCCTATCTGGAGATTTATACCGTTTCTATAGTGATGATTTTGAGCTATGTCCGGGCACTTTTTTTTGATGTTTTTCAAACACAGGGAGATCTCATTGTCGGAACCGAGACCCTCCCGGTCATTCTAGGGGAAGCCCGCACAATAACAATTATCAAATATCTCATAGCCTCCGCCTCCGGCCTCTCCATAGTCGGAGCCGTGATCGGCCTGACGGACTCTTTCGGCTTCATCATGCTGCTGCCAATCCTTTCATTATATTTGTGCATCAATGCTTACCAGGAAAGACGTGTTCACCCCGGGCCGAACCTCGATGCGATGGTCGACGGCAGCTTCATCCTGGCTGGTCTGTTGGGCGTGATTTGGCAGGTACTGCAATGCCTGAGATAAGCATCATTATACCGACCTTCAACCGCTCGGTGCTGGTGCAGCGGGCACTGAAATCGGTTCTGGAACAAGAACATCCGAGTTTCGAGGTGATCGTCGTCGATGACGGATCCAGTGATGACACCAGACAACAAATCCCGGCAGGCGGCGTGGTTAAACTGCTCGTTCATCCATCCAATCGTGGTGTTTCGTCTGCCAGAAACAGCGGCATCAGGTATGCTTCCGGCCGCTTCATCGCGTTTCTGGATTCAGACGACTACTGGTTGCCGGGAAAACTCAAGCGGCAAGCGGCTTTTTTTTCAGACCAACCATCCGCCGTCGCCTGCCAGACCAACGAAAAATGGATCCGGGGCGGGAGAAGGGTCAACCCAGGGAAACGACACATAAAACCTTCCGGTGATATTTTTGAGCGAAGCTTGGAATTATGCGTCGTGAGCCCTTCGTCGGTGATGTTGAAAAAGAGCCTGTTCGATGAGGTCGGCCTGTTCGATGAGATGCTACCCGCCTGTGAGGATTATGATTTATGGTTGAGAATAGCCTGTCGACATCCAATTCACTTGATCCCGGAAGAGCTCTCGGTCAGAGAGAGCGGACGAGCGGACCAGCTTTCAGCGTCTTTCGCGGCGATGGACCTGTTCCGGATACGATCAGTGGTCAAGCTTCTGGAATTCAGCCCCTTAACAGCCCGCCAGCATAAGGCGACGGTTGAGACACTGGCGCGAAAAAGCGAAATATACGCAGCCGGCTGCATCAAACGAGGAAGATTCGAAGAGGCGAAATACTTCCAAGCACTCGCCGAACGTTCCTCTGAAGGCTCAATCGAACCCTGCAGACAGCCCGCCTCATGGGAAATTCCGGTCAGGGTTCTCCCGAATTGATCCGGGGAAGTTTCGGGGGCATTTGTAATCGGTGCCGTCGTCGGCGTTTTCTACATATCCCCTGAATCCTCCATGATTTTTTCAACCGCGCGATCGACCAGGTGAGGCAAGGGCTCATCGCTTACTCCTACTATCGTTACACCTTCCTGTGCAATCGGAATCAGAATCTTTCGTGCCCTGGAACTCGCCACCGCGGCTGCCATTTTTTCCGTCATCTCACCCATCATCGCGTTCGCCATCAATATCGCTATGGAACCTACGATGATATCGGCTGCGGCCGTTGATCGCAGTATCGCATTTTCCCCCGTTGCACCCCTGTTGGCTCCAGCTTTCATCATCCTCGATGTCGCTATTGAATTGGTTCCGAGTGCGTCTATGGAAACAGACTCCCCCAACCTGCTTCTGACCCCTTTAATCACAACAGCCCCTATTCCGCCTCCATGCCCGTCAATCACTACGATATGCACCGGTTACCTCTTTTCACATCCGAGGGGGTTAACCTTGGTGTTTAGATGAACTTTGATGAGTTCGTAAAAGATCACAAATGAGACGGCTGCGTAAAAAACTCTCGCGCATATCGGGACGAATCCTGAGGAGCGAGGCTTACTTACAGTACACTGCAGCGACGAAGGATGAAGCGTAATCCCGCGTGCCGCGGGATTGGACTTTTTACGACGCCGTCAACTTTTAATTGCAAGGTCTTGGGGTTATATGTAGTATAAATTCATAGTTTTTGCAATGCGGTTATATTTGACGGCCTCACAAGAAATCGTCCCCCCGTTGCAGAATGGGCTCCAGGCTTTCTGCCACTACCTGGAAAAACTCGATTCCAGTCCCGAATAAACCAGGGATAAACTGGGGCTGGAATCCTCTAATTCAACAGCTTCCGGATATAGGTTTATACCGATAAGATCGGGAATCCGTCTTCCCGGGTCCGGAGCCGGAAGAACAACGGAACCGCTTTTTACGAGGCAATAATATTTCAGCTCCCACCCAATTCGAGGCGACTTTTATAATGGACCGATTATTCCTTGTTTTTGTTTTTTCATCCTACGTTGCCGGTTCCATTCCATTCGGAAAAATCATCG
>DSCZ01000189.1 GCA_011048855.1 Desulfobacteraceae bacterium
ATATGTTACCTTCGTATCCCATAAAGGGGTGTTTGTCACCAAGCTCCCCCCGGATGAAATTAGGGAAGCCTACAATATTATAGCTATTCTCGAGGGATATGCCGCTGAACTGGCAGCACTGTATACTTCTGAGAAGGAGGTGAAAAAGTTAAGACAATATCAAAAAGAATTAAAAAAACTGGCGCGTGAAAAAAAATACCATGATTACGCCGAAACAAACTATGCCTTTCATCGGTATATTACAACATTAAGCCACAACAAAACACTCGCCAATACCATTTCAACCCTTAGAGCACGGGTTTATACGTATCGTTTCATCAGTGTCACTATTCCAGGCTATCTTGAAAAATACGCATCGGAACATGAACATATCATAGACGCCATCGAAAAGAAGGACTCATCACGAGCCAGGGATTATATGAAAAAACATGTTGATTTCGTGAATGATATTCTGGTTTCTTTCTTAAAAGAGCACAACCATCTAAACGATTTATAAACCCAAAGAATTTGACAAATCCTAGTTATTTCTAGAGAAATTCGTCAGCTTTCTATCCCTTTCCGTGCCAGCACATCCTGTTGATAATAATGCTTCACTTCCTGCATCTCTGTTACCAGGTCGGCGCGTTCGATCAGCCTCGGGTCCGCGCGGCGCCCGGTGAAAACCAACTCCACCCGCTCCGGCTTGAGGTCAATCAACCCAAGCAGTTCTTCAACCGAAAACAGCTCGAACCAAGTCGCTATATTGGCTTCATCGAGAATAACCAACTGGTATCGACCGGACTGAATGATCTCCCGAAGTTCCTTCAGGGCCTCCCGTGCCACCCGCTTGTCATCCTCCGAAGGTTTCCCCCGAAGCCAGCAGCCCCTCCCGTATTGGCGGCAAACGATAAGGTCCGAAAACCGTTCAAGCGCCTCAATCTCGCTGTAACGCCCCGACTTGACAAACTGGGCGATGAACACGCGCAGTCCGGCCCCCGCCGCCCGCAGCGCCAGGCCGATCGCCGCAGTTGTTTTGCCTTTACCGTCGCCGGTGTAAACCTGAACATATCCCCGATCAAACGGGGTTCGATGCATCTCTACCATATCCTTCGATTCTCCTGTCACGGTTCTCCTTTCCGACCGGCGGTCCACCATCGATGAATTCATGACTCAGTGATTATAAAAAACCCGCTGTGTGCGCAAGAAAAAAGCCCGGCAGGCCAAAGCCTCAATTCGGCCCTCCGGGTCCGCGTTGACATGGTATGCGAAAAAACCCCCGAATCCCCCTCGATTTCACACGAGATCCGATTCCGGCAAAAATGACAAAAACCGTTAAACGGCTTGATTGCGTAAATCCGAGGCAACCCTACCGGAAGTAACGACGCTCCCGGTGATAGAAACCCCCTCGCATACAGTCACACCGTCCCAGATCACCGAATCGGCCACCCGCGCCCCCTCTTCCAGTACGACCCCGTTTCCCAGGATTGCTCTGCCCTCGATTCGCGCCCCGGAAGCGATTGTACAGTCCTTTCCAACCAGCCTTCGTTCGGCTTCGCTTGTTTCCAGATTCGCGCGCAGGTAGGCCGGCACGGTACCTACATCGCACCATCGGTGCCCGGATACCAGGCAGGCTCCGATTTTGATCCCCTGCGCGATCAGCCTACGGTAACAATCCATGATATTTGAATAACATCCGGGGGCTATATATTGGAGCAAGGCGGGTTCGAGAACCTGGATTCCCGTAAAAGCAAAAACCCCCTTACGCCCTGGGTCATAGTTGGTTGGGATCCGCCGCACCATGGATTCCCCGTCTACAACTATTTTGTTGAACTGCCCGTAATCGTGCAATACAAGGGTTGCGAGACCGCCGTGGCTGCGATGCCATTCGACCGCGGATGCGATATCTATATTCGTCAGGATATCCCCGTTGACGGCCACGAATGCCTCGTCGTCCCAGAAATCTTCCGTATTCTTGATGCCTCCCCCGGTCCCGAGGATCTCCTCCTCCACCCTGACCTCAACAGGAAGACCGAAAACCTGAACTCCGGCGAAATGCTCAGTCAGTTGCCGGTGACGGTGGTGTGCATTAATCACCAGGGATTTTACTCCAAAGACCGCCAGGTGGGAGATGATCCTGTCGATGAGCGGAACATTTGCCACAGGAACCAAAGGCTTGGGAACCGAAGCGGTGAGAGGCCACAGCCTGGTACCGAATCCCGCAGCGAGAATCATTGCTTTCATATTTTCATTTCCCGGGTTTGTCGATTCTGCGGCCCGCCGCGGATGAATCAACGGGACCGATTCCTGTCTATTGCCGGTTGCGGTCCAAGCATAGCTGAGCAGCATTCAAAGTGCAACGTTCTTTCCGATCAGCAACCATGTCGGGATTGGAATCCCGACCTACAAATCCATCACCATGGCATGCACATACCTTGTAGGCCGGGTTTCATTACCCGGCGGAAAATAGTCGGGATTGGAATCCCGACCTACAAATCCATCACCATGGCATGCACATACCTTGTAGGCCGGGTTTCATTACCCGGCGGAAAATAGTCGGGATTGGAATCCCGACCTACATGGGATAGCCGTGGCCGATTGGATTCAATGTCCGACCGTTTCACGATTGCCGTTGCTCATATTATTGAATTGTAATATAACCTACCCAAATCCTCACGCCCCCGGAGATTCATCATGAATTCAACACTCGAGCTTTCCGAATTGAACACCATGATCGGCTCCCTGTTCACCGTCGGGATAGCCTCCACGGAACCTGACCGAAACGCCCTCGCCCTCATACGGGACCACAAAGTGGGAGGCATCATTCTTTTTGCCAGAAATATCGAAAATCCCCTGCAGGTTGCATCCCTTTGCAGCCGCCTGCAGGAGGAGGCGATCGCCGCCACGGGCGTCCCTCTTTTTCTGGCCGTTGACCAGGAAGGGGGACGCGTTGCCAGGTTGAAGGAGCCTTTCACCCTCCAGCCGGGGGCCTCTGAAATCGGCCAATCCCGTGAACCCCTCCAGCAGGCCGCACGCTTCGCATCCGTTACTGCGGCCGAGATGTCCCTCGTGGGGCTGAATATGGATATGGCTCCAGTCCTGGACGTGCCTTCCGGCGAACCGGAACGTCACCTCGCCGGGCGGACTTTCGGTACAAATCCTGAAAATGTCGCTGCTCTGGGTGTGAAAGTGATACAGGAGCTTCAACGGAGAAAAATTTTTGCTGTTGCCAAGCATTTTCCCGGGCTGGGAAAAGCCGGCCTCGATCCACATCACCTGTTGCCGATCATAGATTCTCCTGCCGCCGAGATGGAGGAAAGGGATCTGGTACCATTCAGGGCGGCCATAAAAGCAGGCGTCTGTGGAATAATGACCTCTCACGCCGTATACCCCGGGCTGGATCCCGGTACTCCGGCGACCCTTTCCCGGAAAATCATCACGGATCTTCTCCGGAAAAAACTTGGATTCAGGGGTCTCGTGATAACCGACGACCTCGAAATGGGTGCGGTCGCCGGAGGCCCCGGGGTAGCACGAAGCGCTGTCGCAGCGTTTCAGGCAGGCGGGGATATTCTGCTTGTCTGCGAAAATCATGAACGCATCGTTGAAAGCATAGATGCTGTCAAGAGGGCGGTTCTCCGCGGGGATATTCCGGCCTTGAGACTCCGGGAATCCGCGGAACGGATCCACAGGGCCAAAGCCGCCATACCGAAGGATCCCGACGCAATTTCCCTTGAGAAAGTCAAGGCCTATTTTCACTGGAATTAACAGGCTGGATACAAACACAGGAGAAGCAAAATGAAAAAGGCTCTCAGCGGAAAATACGCGGTGGTTGGCGTGGGGTATACACCCCAGGGGAAGGTGCCCGGCAGAACCTCTCTGAGTTTTCACCTGGAAGCATGTGCAAATGCCCTCAAGGACGCGGCGCTCAAACCGGCGGACCTGGACGGGTTGATTCTCTACCGTCATTTCCCGCCATCCGGAAACGAAGTGGAAGTAACCCCTTACCTGGCGGCCCATCACCTGGGAATAGCCCCCGCTTACCTGAGCCAGGACGGGAACTGATCCCGCAGTCATCTGATGCACGCAGTTGGCGTGCTCGAGCAGGGATTGTGCAATTACGTGGCGATCAGCTACGGACACAACCCGCTGTCATCCGGGGGGTTGAAAAGCGTGTTCCAGGAACGTGCCGGAAACGAAGCCGTGTTCGGGCAGTTTGGAGCCTCGGCCGGTTATGCGCTGGCGGCCAGAAGGGCGATGCATGAATTCGGCACCGGCCCCGACACCTGGAAGCACATTGCGGTGGGACAGAGGAAATGGGCCAATCTCAATCCAATCGCGATGAAATACAAGGAGCCGATGACCTTCGAAGACTATTTCAAATCCCGGTGGATCGTCGAACCCTTCCGTCTCCCGGACAATTGCCTGATCACCGACGGCGGCCGGGCCTACATCGTGACATCCATCGAACGGGCCCGTGACCTTCCGAACCCCCCCGTCCTGATCCTGGGCATGGGTCAGCACAACCCTTCGACCGACGTCCAGCAGGCCAACCACCTGGCAGGGCCCACCGGCGCAAAAAAGGCGGCGGAAAGCGCATTCGGCATGGCCGGCATAACCACCACCGATGTGGATGCCTGCCAGATCTACGACTGCTTCACCTACACGGTCGAGATAACCCTCCAGGACTACGGCTTTTTCGGCCCAGGTGAAGGGCAGGAATGGTTCGAAGGCTGCACCATAGAGCCCGGGGGACGCATGCCGGTCAACACCTCCGGCGGTCAGCTTTCGGAGGCCTATTTCATGGGGCTGACGCCCTTCACCGAAGCCGTGATGCAGTTGATGGAAAGATGCGGGCCACGCCAGCTCGGCCCTGCCACAGGAACCAGAAAGCCTGAAATAATCATTTGCAGCGACAACGGAGCGATCCTTCAAACCCACACGTGCATCGTACTCGGAAAAGATTGAAAAGGAGGAAAAAATGGCACATCAAAAGCCCCTGCCCCGGCCTGATGCCGACACTGCCCCGTTCTGGGAAGGCTGCTCCGAGGGCATCCTTCGTTTTCAGCGATGTTTGTCCTGCGGGCATATCCGCTGGCCTGCTTCTTTTCTGTGCCCTGAATGCCACGCCACCGAAGCGGCCTGGGAACCCTCCGCGGGCCGTGGCACGGTTTACAGCTTCGTGGTTTACCACGTGGCCTTCGACCCCGGGTTCAAAGAGGATCTCCCTTACGTGGTTGCACTTGTGGACATTGACGAAGGCCCCCGGATGCTTTCCAACATCCGCGGATGCCTGCCTGAGGAGGTCCGGATCGGCATGCCGGTGGAGCTTTTATGGGAGGACCGAAACGGTTCCAGACTGCCGGTATTCCGCCCACTAAGAGCCTGCTAGTGCTTTTCCAAGCCATAGAGCAGATCTTTCAGGTCGTCCCAACTCGAAATTCTGGGAATCTGGAAATCCTCTTCGGATTCCCTGGACATATAACCCGGAGCATAGGGCAGCCCCCGGTCAACCACATAAGTGGTCCAGACAGGCCTTATCCCTGCCCCGAGAGCGCCGGTGATATCCGGCTCCGGATCATCCCCGATATAAATCGTTTCGTCAGGAGAAACGCCAAGTTCCGCGACAAGACGGTCGAACACCATGCGGTGAGGCTTTCGGTAACCCATCTCCCCCGAGATAACAACGATGTCAAAACACTCCGCAAGTCCCGTAGTATTCAAGATTTCTCTTGCAGCCGGGCCATGGGTGAAATTTGAAAGCAGCCCCAAGCGGTAGTCTGCGGAAAGACCCCGAAGCATGTCTATCGTTCCCGGAATCAGGCGGCACCGTTCGACAAACGAGGAGAAATAGGCTTCGACGGCCGCGGCCACAAGCGGGTCCTCAGGATCGACCTCATGGCCCGCATCCGCCAGGGCGGCACCGATCCAGAATCGATTGTGGGTTTCCCTTCCGTCTTTCCGGGTGCCTTCCAGAAAGCGGCGTGCCCATTTACGGTGGGAATCGATGAACAAACCTTTCTCAACGGTCAATCCTGCTGCATGCAGTTCCGCCGTCAGGCGGTTTTCCGCTTCAACCAGCGCCGTGGAATCAAGGGTGATCAGGGTGTTGAAAAGATCGAAACCGACCGCTTTTACGCTTTTTATCATATTTTCTTTTCCACAAAAAAGGACTGCAATTCAGGAAGCGAGGAATTTCAATTGATTTTCCCGCTCATCGCCTTCAGAGCAAGGTACAGCGCCTGGGTGGCGGAACGCCCATGGCCCTGCGCCTTGACCGCTACGTACAGTTGTTTGACCAGGGCCAGGCCCGGTAGCGACAATCCCATCGCTTCCGCCTCATCGAGTGCAATTCCCATATCCTTTATAAAATGCTCAATAAAAAAACCAGACGAGAAATCCCCCTTGACAATCCTGGGACCGAGGTTGTTTATCGACCAGGAGCCGGCTGCGCCTTTTCCAACCACGTCGATCACCGCCTGTTGGTCCAGGCCGACCCGGGCGGCATAAAGAAGCGATTCACAGACGCTGATCATTGTTCCTGAAACGAGTATCTGGTTGCACATTTTGGTGTGCTGCCCGGCGCCGGGTCCCCCCATAAACGTTATCCGGCTGCCCATACACTCGAAAACCGGCATCAATCTTTCCATGGTTTCGCGAACGCCGCCAACCATAATGACAAGCGTTCCATCCCTGGCGCCGATGTCCCCGCCGGAAACCGGGGCATCCAGTGCTTCGATTCCACGCTCACGCGCGGCTTCGGCGATGCGGATGGCGAGGCTCGGCCTGGTTGTAGTCATATCAACGACGGTCCTGCACCCATTCGAAGAAGAGAATACGCCCCCGGGACCGAAATACACCTCCTCTACATCCGCCGGGAAGCCCACGATGCTGAAAACCGCATCCGAAACCGAAGCGACCTCCGCCGGACTTTCACACCAGGCGGCTCCTTTTTCAATCAGCCCGGCTGCCTTGCCGCGGCTGCGGTTATACACGTAAACCTGGTGACCTGCGGCCTGAACATGCCCGGCCATCGACGCTCCCATCACACCTGTTCCTATCCAGCCGATCTTCATTGTTTGGCTCTCCTAAACATGATTTACCAGTAACATCCTTGAAAACAGAAATAAAAAACTTTAAATATGCTTGCCCGGCAGACCACGAATGTAGCATAATATATCTTTTATGCCGGTGTTCGCAATCCTTGAAGGACAAATACCCCTTGCGGGGGAATATATATTTCAAACGGGAGACGGAAATGTACAGAATTATGATACGGGACAACATGTCCTCGAGAGCCAAAGAAATATTCGAAGAAACCGGACAAATTGAAGTGGTGGTCGACAACGACAAAGCGTTGAACGACCCGGCCGTCCTGGCGGATATCCTGGGTGAGTTCGATGGAATCGCGATCAGGAGCGGCACCAAAATCAAAGGGCCGGCACTCGAAAAGTCAGGTAAAATCAAGGTTATAGGCCGGGCCGGCATAGGTGTTGACAACATCGACGTCGCCGAGGCCACCTCAAGAGGCATCGTGGTTATGAACACTCCGGAGGGCAACACCACGACGACCGCCGAACACGCGATATCGATGATGCTCTCTCTTGCCAGGCAGATCCCCCAGGCCAATGCGTCCATACGCAGCGGCAAGTGGGAAAAGAAAAAATTCATGGGAGTGGAAATATCCGGAAAAACGCTTGGAATAATCGGCCTGGGACATATCGGCAGAATCGTCGCGGGCCGCGCCCAGGGACTCGACATGAAAGTGACGGCCTGTGATCCCTATGTGACCCGGGAGGCGGCCGCTGAACTGCATGTAGATCTGCTGCCCTTTGAAGAACTTCTCGCCCAGGCTGATTTCATCACACTTCACGTACCCAGACTTGAAGAAACCAGGAATTTGATCAACCGGAACACCATCGCGTTGATGAAGCCCGGCGTCCGCATCATCAACTGCGCGCGGGGCGAAGTGGTCAATCTCGATGACCTTTACGAGGGGCTTAAAAGCGGTCATGTGGGCGGCGCGGCCCTGGACGTATATCCCCGGGAGCCTCCTGACACAACCTGGCCCATATTCACGCTCCCGAATGTCATTTTTACACCCCACCTGGGTGCAAGCACGGGCGAGGCACAAATGAAGGTGGCCGAGATGGTGGCCCAGCAGATGGTCGATTACCTGCTGAACGGCGTGATCACAAACGCGGTCAATTTCCCGTCGATCCCGGTGGAAATGATGTCCGGAATGAAGCCGTACCTCGACCTCGCCGAACGCATGGGTTCAATGATGGGACAGATCGTGCGGACACCGGAGGACATAACCGTAACCTACAGCGGTGAAGTGACGAAATTCGACACCCGCGTGCTCACCCACGCGGTCCTGAAGGGCCTGCTGGGAGCCTTCACCGACACCCCGGTCAACTATGTGAGCGCGCCCGCGCGCGCCCGGGCCAAAGGGCTCCACGTGGAGGAGACCATAAGCCTTCAGATGAAAGACTACACAAACTTGATCAGGGTGAAATTTCCGGGGCTTGACGATGAACTGAATGAAATCTGGGGTACGGTTTTTGCGAAGAATTCCCTGCGCATCGTGCGCCTCGGAAACGTTTACATGGATGCAATACCTGAAGGTTACATGCTGGTCATTCGCAATGACGACAGGCCCGGGGTCATCGGAAGCCTGGGCACCGCACTCGCAGCCGGAGGGATAAATAT
>DSCZ01000011.1 GCA_011048855.1 Desulfobacteraceae bacterium
ATGGTCTTTTCATATATGGCTTTTTTCATAACTTTCCATGATATTTTTCAGTCTCCGCGTCATTTCCTCTGGATTATCAGACATGGTTATTTCGGTTACCAAAGCGATACGCCGCGCACCTGCCGCAAGCACTTTCCTGATGTTATCTTCCTTTATTCCTCCCATGACCGTAAATGGCATTGCAACCCTGCCTGATATCTCTTCAAGTTTTTTTACTCCGAGGAAACCGTATTTTGTTTCCTTTGTACTCGTCGGGAATATTGGCCCGATGTTGATATAATCCGCGTTGTCGTTTATCGCTTTCAGCGCCTCTTCTATGTTGTGCGTGGAAACGCCGACCTTCAATGAAGGGGCCAGCTTTTTTGCCTCCCTGCAAGGGATATCCTCCTGGCCGAGGTGGACGCCGTCGGCCTGGACTATCATGGCGATATCCACATGATCGTTTATAATGAGAGCTGCTCCCGCCTCTGCGGTGAGTTTCCTGAAAGAGAAAGCCATATCGAGTATCTTTCCCTTGTCATACTCCTTCTCCCGGATCTGCACTGTTTTTGCACCGCCTCCCAGCACCTGTTTCAGCGTCTCCACTGCGGATCCGTTTCTGCAGAATTTTTCCGTTATTACCGGGTATATATCAAAATCAAAAAAATCCCTCATCATCAGCCACCGCCTACAAACCTGACAATCTCGATCACATCGCCGACATATATCCTCTCGCTTGCGAAGTCAGCTTTTTCTATTATCCGCCCATTCTTCTCAACAATTGTCGTCTCCGGCTTCAGCCCGAACTCCGCGACCAGTTCCTGTAGACTTACATTTTCCCGGATCGGCCTCTCCTCACCGTTAATCATCACTATCAACGTTCTATACCCCCGAATGAACCGTCCCAGTCCTTAAAAACCGGGTAGTAACCTCTTTCCCTTATCATGGTTATAACCTCCGGTACGGAACGGGAGTCCTCAATCTCGAACTGGCAGCCGGAGTTATTTTCCTCATAGAGCGCGTAGCCGCCAGGGTTTGTCCTCGATCCGGCGCTCATCATAGTTACGCCGTATCCTACCATGTTATCCCTGAATATGGTCGATTCCCTGGTGGAAATCGTTATCCCCACCCTGTCGAGAAATATCCGCAGCGCTAATATCATCTGCACCAGATCCCTGTCGGTTACTTCGACAAAGGGCCTGAAACCGGACATGGAGTCCCTCAGTCGTGGAAAACTGATGCTGACGTCTGCCTGCCAGTGCCTTTTCATGAGATATTTTTCGTGCATACCCACATATGCCGCTTCCTCCCTCCAGTCATGGAGCCCCAGAAGGGCACCGATCCCGACACGCCTGAAACCAGCCTGAAGAGCCCTGTCCGGCGTCCCGAGCCTGTAGATAAAATCCCTCTTCTTCCCGGCAGGATGAACCCTCGCGTAGGTCTCCCTGTCATAAGTCTCCTGGTAGATCGTGAGTCCCGTCGCACCCGCTTCGACGAGCCTGTGGTAATCGCCAGCGTCCATGGGATATATCTCAAGCGATACCTGCGGCATGAATTCCCGCGCAATTTTTATCGCCTCAGCTATGTAATCCACGGTTGCCCGCATTGGCGCATCGCCTGTCAAGATCAGGACGTGCCTGAAACCCTGTGATGCTATTTCCGCAAGCTCTACCCTTATCTCGTCGGGTGTGAGGGTGCGCCTTTTTATGCTGCCCGACCTGTTGAAGCCGCAGTAGACGCACGATCCCGTGCATTCGTTCGATAGGTATATGGGGATATAGAGGTTTATGTTCTTGCCGAAATGCTTATCCGTTAACCTTTTTGCCCGTATCGCCATCGGGTCTAAAAACTTTGATGCAGCCGGTGAAAGAAGGACGAGAAGATCCCTGTAAGATATCTCCTCCTTCTCAAGAACGGCGCCGGCGTACGACTCGTCCATCAGTTCGGTAAGCCCCAGATTTTCTTCCCTGTCTATCTTCAAATACTCTTCATAAAAGCTGCTCATCGTGATATCCACTCCGTCGGACTCGAAGGCCTCGCAGTTTCCCGCTGAGGCGCGTGACCGGCTATGTACGCCCTTCTGCCTGCCTCGACCGCCAACCTGAAAGCCTCAGCCGTTTCGGGCGGGTTGGTTGAAGACGATATGGCCGTATTTACCATGACCGCGTCCGCACCCAACTCCATTGCCAGGCACGCATCCGACGGCCTCCCTATTCCTGCGTCGATTACCACCGGCACCGTCGCCTGGTCGATTATTATCCGTATTGCGTCAATTGCCCTTAAACCCTTATTGGTTCCGATCGGAGCCGCCAGCGGCATCACCGTAGCTGTGCCGATGTCCTCGAGCTTCTTTGCCAGCACAGGATCGGCATTGATATAGGGAAGCACGACAAAACCTTCTTTTACAAGTACGCGGGACGCTTTTAATGTTTCTTCCGGATCTGGCAGCAGGTATTTGGGGTCAGGCGTTACCTCAAGTTTCACCCAGTTCGAAAGTCCCATGGCGCGCGCCATTCTCGCCATCCTCACAGCCTCTTCAGCGTTCTGGGCTCCAGAGGTGTTCGGCAGTATAAATATCTCCTTCGGCTCGAGGACGGAAAGCATGTCGCTTTCCTGTGGATGATTCAAATCTACACGCCTTAATGCGACGGTGATGACCTCCGCCATGGAACGCTTCAGGCATTCCTTCATGATATCATCCGACGGAAACTTCCCTGTCCCAATCATTAACCTCGACCTGAAAGTTCTGTCGGCTATTCTGAGCAGTTCCACATTCATTCTGTTTCTTCTCCCCGCAATATTAAATTGTTCAATACTTCATAATTCTTTTCCCGTAAGCATAGGGCGATTATGAACTCATAGATGACCAATCCTGCTCCGTCTGTTTCACCTGCCACCTCTCCGTTAACGGCAATCCTCTGCGACATAAAAAGGTTTCATTTTCACACCTCATCTATTTCAATAATTTGTTTTCCTACAGTACATGGTTTGTCTACTCCGGCCGGATGACGGATTTTGGTCCTGCACACAATTTTTTTCTCAGATTCCGTGACCCATTATGAATTCCTCTTTTTTAGAAATATTTTCTCCGAAGATATGCCTATCTGAAGTCAAATCAATATTCCCCTTGTATTCCATTCTTTCGATACGCCTTTCCAGTGATTCTATCTGCCTGTTAAAAACCATGAAAGCGTTTGCGACTGGGTCTGGAAGCTTGTTGTCCGCCAAGTCCCGGAGGTCTTTCCCTGAAAAACCGAGGCCGACCCGGGCTGGGACACCGACCGCAACCGCCCGGGGAGGAACGTCACCGAGTACGAGAGAAGCCGCCCCAACCCTGGAATTTTCACCCAGGTTTATGGGCCCTAATACAATAGCGCCAGCACCGATCATGACGCCGTTTCCGATTGTGGGATGCCGTTTCTTCCTTTCCAGGGAAACGCCTCCGAGGACGACACCCTGGTAGATGTGAACGTCATCTCCAATTTCCGTTGTTTCCCCTATGACGACCCCGGAACCGTGATCGATGAAGAACCGTCTCCCGATCCTTGCCCCCGGATGGATTTCTATTCCCGTTACGAAACGATTCAGGTGCGAAATCAACCGTCCGATAAAAAAGAACCGGCGTCGCCAGAGAGCATGGGCCAAACGATGCATCCAGATGCTGTGAAGTCCCGGGTAGCACGTCAGTACCTCGACCATGCTCCGGGCGGCCGGGTCTTTACGAAAAATTGTCTGGATATCTTCCCTGATCATTGCGTAAAGGTTCATAACTTCACCTTGTTCGTGTGCGCATCGGTTTTTCCGGCGGTCATGCGACACCTTCAAACAAAACGGTAGAAAGATATCGCTCCCCCGCATCGGGGAGGATGACCACGATGTTTTTGCCCGCAAATTCTTCTGACTTGGCCAGGCGAATGGCCGCGGCGGCGGCAGCGCCGCAGGATATGCCGCACAGGATTCCTTCTTCTCTGGCCAGACGTCTGGCAAACTCCACCGCCTCTGCGCTTTCCACCTGTTCCACCCGGTCCACTATAGACAAATTCAGTGTGTCAGGTATGAAACCCGCACCTATGCCCTGAATCTTGTGTGGTCCAGGGATCAACTCTTTGCCGGCCAGCTTCTGAGAAATTACTGGACTTTCTTTCGGTTCCACCGCTACTGAAATTATTGCTTTTCTCATTTTCAATTTTATATATCGCGAAACACCTGTAATGGTTCCTCCGGTTCCAACGCCAGAAACAAGAACATCGATTTCTCCTCCCGTATCATTCCATATCTCCGGTCCCGTGGTCTTTTCATGGATGGACGGATTGGCAGGATTCTTGAACTGCTGCGGAAGAAAATACCGCGCGGGATCAGAAGCTGCCATCTCCTCGGCCAGGGCAATCGCCCCTTTCATTCCTTCCCTCCCAGGTGTCAGGACAACTTTAGCCCCGAAAGCGGCAAGGACCTTTCGACGTTCGATGCTCATCGTATCGGGCATGGTCAAGGTCAGCCTGTATCTGCGAGCGGCGGCCACATAGGCCAGGGCTATCCCTGTGTTACCACTGGTGGGTTCAATAATCTCCACTCCCGGTTTGAGTAACCCGCGTTCCTCTGCGTCCCAGATCATGGACGCGCCGATGCGGCACTTCACCGAGTATGCCGGGTTTCTACCCTCAATTTTCGCAAGGACCGTTGCCCCGGCACCGTCCGTTATATGATTGAGCCTGACCAGCGGCGTATTGCCGATGGACTGCGAGTTGTCACTGTATATCTTCTTCATATCATGTCTCCTTATATCAAATATCTGTTCGGGTTACTCTCTTGGCTTCCAATTTAACACATATCGGTTCAGGGTTTCTCTTGCCTGGACAGCACATAGATTGCGTCCTTGGCAAAGAGATTGGGGCAACATGTGAGGGTCCTGTGGACGCCCAGGTAGGCCGCCTCCAGGACCCGTAGACCTTTACTCCGACAAAAATCTTCAAAATCCCTGATGCTCAAAAACCGGACATTGGGTGTTTCATCCCAGGAATAGGGAAGAGCTTGTGTGACTGGTGTTTTTCCTTGAAAAAAAAGGGTCAATCGGGATCTGATATGGGCAAAGTTGGGAAATCCTACGATAACCCGTTTACCCACCCGAAGTGATTCCTTAATGATGAAGTCCACATTTTTTACTTCCTGCATGCTCTGATTCATGATGACATCGTCGAAGGACCCGTCAGGGTAATCTGCGAGTCCGCTTTCTATATCTCCATGGAACACCGTCAGTCCCTTTTCCACACACAGATGAACTGCCTCATTGTCGAGTTCTATCCCCTGCACTGAGTTGTGCTTCTTATTGATCAGAAGGCACATGAGGTCACCGTTTCCACATCCGAGATCAAGTACCGTCGCCCCTTCGGAGATCATGTCGCATATAATCCGGTGATCGATTCTGGCTTCCATACACTTTCCTTTCATTAGGATTGCCCATTTGCCGCCCATGAAACCTCGTTTTCGAGTTGTGCACCTGTCGAGGGATAACGATGAGGAGGTGATGAAATAGTGGTTATACTCCGTAAAAAATTTCTGATTAGCCGCGTTTCTTCCTCCACTTCCACCAGAAAGGCGTCGTGTCCCCATGTCGATTTCAGTTCACAGTAGGTTGCATTAATCTTTCTGTTCTTCAAAAGCTTGATAATATCTCTGGACTGGGTTGACGGATAGAGCCAGTCGGATGTAAAAGATATGACCAGAAACCGTGTGTCCACCCTCTGTTTTTCGGGAATAAAAAAATCCCCTGACAGGTCCAGATAATCCATGGCTTTTGTGATATAGAGGTATGAGTTGGCATCGAAGCGTTTCACAAAATTGCCTCCCCTGTAGAGAAGATATCCCTCCACCTCGAAATCTTCATTAAATGAAAAGCTGTATCCCCCGTTTTTCAATTTCCGCGAGAACTTTGCCTCCATTGAAGGTTCGCTCATGTATGTAATATGGCCGATCATCCGCGCAACGGAAAGTCCCTTGTTCGGCTGGCCATGATCATAGTAATTGCCTCTCCTCCAGTCAGGGTCAACCATAATGGACTGGCGCGCCACCTCATTGAAGGCTATCTGCTGCGGCGAATGCTTCAGGGCCGTAGCAATGGGTATGGCCGACAGAACCCGCTCCGGGTAGGCCGAAACCCACTGGAGGACCTGCATCCCTCCCATGGAACCGCCCACCACGGAAAAAAGCCGCTCGATGCCGAGGTAGTCAAGGAGATGCCGCTGGGCATTGACCATGTCGCCGATGGTGATGACGGGAAAATCGAGGGCGTAGGGGTTTCCAGTTACCTGATTGATCGAAGGCGGTCCCGTACTCCCCTTGCATCCCCCGATAACATTGGCGCAGATCACAAAGAACCGGTCCGTGTCGAAGGCCTTTCCCGGTCCGATCATGACATCCCACCATCCCGGATCCGTGTCTCCCCGATGATAGCTCGCGGCATGGGCATCACCTGACAAGGCATGGCAGACAAGGATGGCGTTGGAACGCTCGTTGTTGAGCCGTCCGTATGTTTCATATGCCAGCGTTACCGGGCTGAGACTGCGCCCGCATTCGAGGGCAAAGCTGTCCGGCGGATGAGCAAAGGTAAAATAGTTCGTTTCAACAAAATCAGCACGATTTATACTCATGACGACGCCCTCCCAAGTGCCTGTTCGATATCGCCGGTGATATCGTCAATATGTTCAATTCCCACGGAAAGGCGAATGAAATCAGGCGTCACTCCGGTGGCGAGTTGTTCCTGGGCGGACAACTGCTGGTGTGTCGTCGTCGCAGGATGGATGGCCAGGGTCTTTGCATCTCCAATGTTTGCGAGATGGGATATAAGCCTTAGCGAATTAATGAATGACCTCCCTGCCCTGATTCCACCTTTAACCCCGAAACCAACAACCGCTCCCGCTCCTTTGGGAAGGTATCTTGTCACCCTTTCATATTCCGGGCTTGCGGGCAGACCGGGATAATTTACCCAGGCGACCCGGGGATGACCTTCCAGGTAACGGGCAACAGCCAGAGCATTCTCGGTATGACGTGGCATCCTCAGATGAAGCGTCTCCAGCCCCTGGAGCAGAAGAAATGCGTTGAACGGCGACAGAGCCGGTCCCAGGTCCCTGAGCAGGGTAACCCGGGCCTTGATGATATAGGCGATGTTTCCCATCGGTCTCAGGGCCTCCACGAAATTCAGGCCGTGATAACTCGGGTCGGGATCGGCGATGAGTGGGAATTTCTCGTTTGTCCAGTCGAATTTTCCAGAATCTACGATGATCCCGCCCATGGATGTCCCGTGTCCACCGATAAATTTTGTCGCCGAATAAACGACGATATCGACGCCATGGTCGATGGGACGGAGAAGATAGGGAGACACGGTATTGTCAAGCACGAAAGGTATTCCGTGGTGATGAGCAACGTCGGCAATACCTTCCAGGTCGGCCACATCCAGTTTGGGGTTTCCAATTGACTCGGCATATACGGCCTTTGTTTTCGGTGATATGGCCTTCTCCAGTGCGTCCAGATCGTTCGATTTTACAAAGTGTACCTTTATGCCCATTCGGGGAAACGTGTAATGAAAGAGCGTGTATGTCCCTCCGTACAGGTTGTCCGCCGATACGATCTCGTCTCCTGCCCTGGCAATATTCAAGAGAGCAATGGTAATCGCCGACTGGCCGCTTGCCACGGCAAGGGCGCCTATTCCTCCTTCCATTAGGGCCATGCGCCTTTCAAGCACATCCGTGGTGGGGTTCATCAGCCTGGTATAGATATTCCCGAATTCCTTCAGGGCAAAAAGGCTCGCCGCATGTTCCGAGTCTTTGAACTGGTATGATGTTGTCTGATATATGGGTACGGCCCTCGCCCCGGTAACAGGATCGGGTTCCTGTCCGCCGTGAAGGGCCAGTGTCTCTGTATGTAAAGAATCGACATGTGTCGTCATGAGTTTTCTTCTTGAGTGGTTATTTATATATAGTCTATTTGAAATGAAGTATGCGGAGAGGGTTAACAGATTCTCTCCTCACTGCTGTATATGTTCATCCGGCCTCCCCTGACATTCCCGACCAAGGTGAGATTTGCATCTCGAGCGAGTTTTACCGCTTGATTCGTGGGAGAGCCTATCGCAGCGATCACGGGCATCCGACACCGGAGAACCTTGGACAGGATCTCCGATGAAATTCTCCCGCTGGTGAGCAAGATTTTGTCTGTAAAATCAGTGCCTGTGGAAAGGGCTTCGCCTATGACCTTGTCCAGGGCATTGTGTCTGCCGATGTCGTCGCGAAATATGAGTATGCCATCACAAGAGGCCAGTGCCCCGCTGTGGACTCCTCTTGTAACGGAATGCTCTCTGGACCATGTCTGGAATTTTTTCATCAGTTCTGACAGAGCAAGGCTTTCCATGCTGAACATATTGTCCATTTTTGTACGGTGCAACAGATCAATGGGATTGTGGAATATGACCCCTTTGCCGCATCCGGAAGTATAAACGCGTTTAAAGACAAGTTCCTGGTTAAAGGCATAGTCATCAATCTCTGTTATGACATTCCATCTGTCACGATCAATGATTATGGACTTAAAGGATGATATCTCCTGCAGAAGCCCTGCGGTGTATAAAAATCCCGTCACGAGGTTTTTTATATGGTCCGGACTGGCGAGAAGCGTTGCAAGCTCCCGGCTGTTCACCGTAATAGTA
>DSCZ01000192.1 GCA_011048855.1 Desulfobacteraceae bacterium
ATATTATATATACACTGGGTCTGAATGAATTCCGCACCGGCCGCAACCTTTTTAGCCAGGCGAGGGACCCTGATTTCGAAAGGATCGGCGAACGGGTTTGCAGCCGCTCCGACAAACATCCTGGGGGGCCGCTTGATATCGTCCCCCCCGAGGAACTTGCCGTCGTCCATCATATAGCGCACAGTCTGTAAAAGCTGCATCGAGTCGATATCGAAAACGTTCTGCCCACCCGGACAATCCCCGAAACGCTGGTGGTCGCCCGACAGGCACAGCATGTTGAAAATGTCGAAGGAAGCCGCACCCAGAATATCGCTCTGGAGGGCTATCCTGTTTCTATCGCGGCATACCATCTGCAGGATGGGTTCAAGACCCATCAGCTTGATATGGATACAGGAAGCCAGGCTGCATAAACGGGTGACGGAAGTCTGGTTGTCTGTTACGTTTATTGCATCCACATGATCCTTGATCATCGCGGCCTTTCTGGTGATTGCTTCCGGGTCGCTGCCTCGCGGCGGCCCGCATTCGGATGTCACCGCAAGATGACTTGCTGCAAGTATCTTCTCAAGTTTGCTGGGTGTCCTGGTCTCGATGGCGCTCATAGTCTCACATCCTCCCTCACCACTTTTCTCGGGCCGCCGGCCCGGTCCGTAGACCAATCCTTGATCGGGGCAAGCAGTTCATATTCGTCCAGACGCCCGAGTTCTTTCAGCCGGTCCACGATCAACTGCCATGCACAGGGGAGATCCGCGTCGATCTCACACTTGCCGTTGGAAGAACCGCCGCACGGTCCGTTCAGCAGCCTTTTCGCACATCTTGACACCGGGCAGATGCCGCCGGTCCGTGCAAGAATGCACTGGCCGCAACCCTGGCATCTTTCGCTCCACACCCCCCGCTCTTCGGTGACCCCCATGAAACATGTGTTTACACCCGGGATCACCGGTGTCGAAAAATATTTTTCGGCCATGAACTGAACGCCCACGCCGCAGGCCAGAGATAAAACCGCATCATAGCGGTCTATCACGTTTCGAATCTCCTCCAGGTACTCATGGTCGCACTGCCTTTCAAGCGTAACCTCGTCGATCCTGACATCCACCCCCTGGTTCATGAAATACATACGCAAAGATGAAGCCAGCACTGCGACTTCCTTTTTTCCCCCCGCCTCGCACACGGTTACGCACTCGTTGCACCCGGCAATCAGAATGCTCTTGAAATCTTTCAGTTCATCGATGATTTCCTCGATCGGCTTCCTGTCTGCAACAATCATATCCGGCACCCCCTGAACATATAGTCGATCCGCCGATTAACCCCCGGCCAAACCGACCGAAGGACCGACGGACACCTGTTTAAGACGCCATTTTCCACCGGGCGGCCTTGAGCGGATTGGGGCCCAGCGATTTGATTTTCTCTGTCATTTCGACGGCAAATTCCGCGAAGCGCGGCCCATCGCCTGAACTCAGGTTGTACATCTGCACCCGTTCACCGCCGATACCCACTTTATCCAGAATTCTCCGAACCGACTCAACGCGTTTGCGGGCGCGCAGGTTGCCCCGCACAAAACGGCAGTCGCCTTCCATGCATCCCACCACATAAACCCCGTCCGCACCTTTCTCGAAGGCCCGAAGTATATGAATCACATCCACCTTGCCGGTGCACGGAACCCTGATGATACGTATCGTTCCCGGGTATTGAAGCCGCATCGAACCTGCCAGGTCCGCAGCGGTGTACCCTCAGAAATTGCAGCAAAAAGCTATGATAACGGGATCGCTTTTTTCCATCACAACACCCCTTCCAGCAGAGCGTCCACCTTACTCAGCAGTTGTTCGTCTTCGTACCAGTTCAATTCAATTGCCTTGGCCGGGCATTCGGCGGCGCATATTCCGCAGCCGTGACACATCGCCTCGTCTATTTCACTTACACCTTCGTTATTGATTCTCGGAACTCCGTAGGGGCACGAGCGGACGCAGACAAGGCACGCGGCGCATTTTTCGGCCTCCACCCTCGCGGTGACCGCGGAAAGGGTTATCTCGGTCTGTGACAGGAACGTGGTCGCCCGGGAAGCGGCCGCCATCGCCTGGGCCACTGCCTCGGTGACGAGTTTGGGGCTGTGTGCGGTGCCGCACACGAAAATGCCGTCACTTGCCATTTCGACCGGTCTCAACTTGACATGAGCCTCCATGAAATAGCCGTCGGAGTTGCGGGGGACCTTCAGAATGGTGGCCAGCTCCTCGGTGTCGGCGGCCCGGAAACCGGTGCTGAGCGCAACCAGGTCCGCCGGAACACTGACATTGCGGCCCAGCACATGATCTTTGAAGGTAACCCTCAAACCGGCATCGGATTGATCGATCCTCGGGGGTTCATCTTTTCGAAAACGGGAAAAAATAACGCCCAGGTCCCTCGCTTTGCGGTAATAATCCTCCATGAGGCCGTATGTCCGCATGTCCCGGTATAAAATGAAAACATCCGTCTCAGGGTTCAGCTCCTTGATATGAATCGCGTTTTTAACCGCGCTCTGGCAGCAGATGCGGGAGCAATTGGGGTTTTCTTCATTGCGTGAGCCCACGCACTGGATCATCACCACCCGGTTCAGGCCGCCCACGCCGGGTCCCTCGATCCGGGCGGCGAGCTCGATTTGGGTGACGACCCGGTCGTCTTCTCCGTAAAAAAACTCCTCCGGTTCGTATGCGACGGCCCCGGTGGCCAGGATCACGACCCCGTGTTCGATCTTGCGTTCGTACATGCCGGGACCTACGATAACCTCGGTGGTAAAATTTCCTTTAACGCCGGTGAAATCCACTACCAGGCTGTTTGTAAGCACCTGAATTTTCTCGTGGGCGGTGACGCGTTCGACCAGCCGCACGATGTATGAATGGATGTCAGCCCCTTCAATCGTCCTGGTAAGCTGCAGGCAAAGGCCGCCCAACTGAGGCTCTTTTTCGATGATCACCGTTTCGAAACCCTGGTCAGCCAGCCCCAGGGCAGCGTTCATGCCGGCGACACCACCCCCGACAACCAGCGCCCTTTTGTTCACCTTGATTCGCTTCTCGGCGAGCGGCCGGAGAAAGCCGGCACGGGCCACGGCCATCCGCACCAGGTCCTTCGCTTTTTCGGTCGCGATGCGGTGGTCTCCTCCATGAACCCAGGAATCCTGATCGCGTATGTTGGCCATTTCAAAAAGATATTTGTTCAGCCCGCAGGCCTGGAGCGTCTCCTGAAACAGGGGTTCGTGGGTCCGCGGCGAGCACGAAGCCACAACCATGCGGTTCAGTCGGTGCTCGACGATGACCTCTTTCATCTTGTCCTGGGTGTCCTGGGAGCAGGTGAACAGATTATGCTCCGAATAAACGACGTTCGGAAGGCTCGATGCATAGGTCGTCACAGCCGGCACATCCACGATACCGCCGATATTGATGCCGCAGTTGCACACAAATACGCCGATTCTCGGCTCCTGACCGCTTACATCCATTTCGTCGGGTATATCGAGAACTTTTGTTTCAAGCCAGCGGGCCGCGTTCAGATTCGAGCCGGCGGCACATGCGGCGGCGCTTGCCTCGATCACCGACGAAGGAATGTCTTTCGGTCCCTGGAATATCCCGCAGGCGTACACCCCCCGCCGTGAGGTATGGACCGGGGCGAAAGGTTCGGTTACCGCAAAATTGTAACGATCGAGGGCGATTCCCAGCCTTTCCGCAAGCTCGACGGTTTCAGGACCTACCTGGAGGCCCACGGAAAGAACCACCATGTCGAAAACCTCCGAATGCATGGTCCCTTCTTCGTCGGAATATTTTATCCGGAGGTCTCCGGTTCCCGCCACAGGATCGACGGTGTGAACCCGGGTCCGTATAAAACGCACCCCGTGTTCCTCTTCGGCACGTATCAGATATTTTTCATAATCTTTCCCGAACGTGCGCATATCCATAAAAAATATCGATGCCTCGAGTCCCTCCCCGGCGTGCTCCCTGGCTATCACCGCCTCCTTTACGGCGTACATGCAGCACACCGCCGAGCAGTAACCGTTTCCGCACAGGTGAATATCACGGGAACCGACGCATTGAAGCCAGGCGATCCTGCGGGGCTCGGCATTGTCCGAGGGCCTGGTTATGTGCCCCATCGTCGGCCCCGTAGCGCTCAAGATCCGTTCGAACTCGGCACTGGTAAGAACGTTTGGATGCTCGCCGTAGCGGAAAATATTTCCGTAGGCCCGGGGGTCGAATACATCGCTGCCGGGGCAGAGGATCACCGAACCAACCCGGATATCCCGTTTCTCCAGAACCTGCTCGTGGTCCAAGGCCCCGGCCAGGCATGCCTTGACGCACTGGTAGCATTCTGAACAGATGCCGCATTTCAAGCATCTTGAGGCTTCCCGGAGCGCTTCTTCCTCGTTGAATCCGAGGTTTATTTCGTCGAAAGTCCCTCGGCGCGCCTCCACCGGCAGGCGCCTTGCCGCAGTTCTCGGTAATGGGGTTTCACCCTCTGTTTCAGGCTTTTCGTAGCACCATTCCTTCGGCCGGCCCTCCGCCAGGTCCAGACCGTTGATATAGCGATGGATGCTTTCCGCAGCTTCTTTCCCGCATTCCACGGCTTCCACCACCGATTTCGGGCCGTAGAATGCATCACCGCCCGCAAAGACACCTGGCAGGGGTGTTTCCAGTGTCACCGGATCAGCTGCCAGTCCTCCCCGCCGGCCGACGGTGATCCCCTGGCTTTCTGCGAAGGAAAGTTCCGCCGCCTGCCCTATCGCGACGATTACGGTGTCCGCCTCAAGCGTCATGACATCGAATTCATCGTAGCACGGACAAAAAGCTCCTTTATCATCGAAAACCGCGGTGCAGTGCTTGAATTCCACGCCTGACAGGGCTCCACCGGACTCCGCAAAAGCGCGCGGCCCGAAACTGTTTATAATCTCCACTCCTTCTTCGAGGGCTTCTTCGATTTCATAGTCCCATGCCGGCATCTCCTCCCTCTTCTCAAGGCACACGAGGGTAACCTTTTCCCCGCCTTTGCGAAGTGCGGTCAGAGCCACATCAACGGCGACATTTCCTCCCCCGATCACCACCACCCGCCCGCTCACATCCACAGGCCGGTCCAGCGCAGCATCCCGCAGGAAATCGACTCCCTTCAACACCCCCGGCAGCTCCTCGCCGGGAACATTCAGTGCACGGCTCAAATGCAGGCCGGTGGCCACGAAAAAAGCCTTATATCCCTGATCCCTCAGATCTTCCAGCGTAATATCCACTCCAAACGACACGCCGGTTTTGATTTCAACGCCCATGGCCTCGATGATGCCGATTTCACGCGCCAGAACATCGCGAGGCAGCCTGTAGGCCGGAATTCCAACCGCCATCATCCCGCCCGCCACGGGGAGCTTTTCAAAAACCGTCACGGGATATCCCATGCGGACCAGGAAATAGGCCGCAGCAAGACCGGCAGGTCCTGAACCTACCACCGCCACCTTTTCAGGGCGTTTTTCATCCGGAACAGCCGGGATGTAAGGATCGTCCCCACTCCGGTCCGTATCAGCGAGGAAACGGTGGAGGTATTGTATCGCCAACGGCTCTTCGACGTCTCCGCGGGTGCATATGCCCTCGCAAGGATGATGACACACCCGCCCGCACACGGCCGGAAACGGGTGCGAATCCATGAAAACCTCGAGCGCCTCACGGTATTCACCCTGGTTGATCAACGCGATGTAACCCTGGATGCTGACATGGGCCGGACAGGTGGACTTGCAGGGAGCGGTGCCTCGCTTCGTTATTGCAAACCCACCGGGGATGGCCTGTGGGTAGCTTTTATATACCGCCTTGCGCGACCCAAGCCCTAAATTATACTCGTCGGGCAGGTCTGTAGGGCAGACTTTAGCGCATTCCCCGCAACCAGTGCATTTGCTCAAATCCACATACCGGGGCCGTCGCAGAATCCGGGCGGTGAAAGAGCCCTGCTCCCCTTCAAGGTTCAAAACATCGGTATCGGTCAATAACTCTATGTTTAAATGCCGGCCGACCTCGACCAGTTTAGGTGAAATCACTCACATTGCGCAGTCGTTGGTAGGAAATGTTTTGTCCAGCTGAGACATAAGCCCACCGATCGCGGTGGACTTTTCGACCAGGTAAACATAATAACCTGAGTTCGCCAGGTCGAGAGCCGACTGCATCCCCGCGATGCCGCCCCCTACGACCATCACGGAACCCGAGACCCTTTTTACATCTTTTTCCGGCATGGTATTCTTTCCTTTCTCAACTCCTGACCGCATCCAGAATCCAGGGGAGCTTGCCCTCCCACCCGACGGTTGATATCGACACCCCGGCAAACCCCATCTCTCTGATACTCGAAACAAGCCCGGCCGCCGTCCTGACACATTCCCAGGCCTTGTCCCCGGCCTTCTGTATGGCTTGTATGGTTTCGGCGGGAATCGAAATATGCCGGATGTTGCGGTCGATATAACGTGCCATGCC
Organism: Desulfobacteraceae bacterium; assembly: GCA_011048855.1. The sequence goes on from DSCZ01000192.1 coordinate 6,450, forward strand.
CGCAGATTTGAGAAGCAGCACCGTCGGTATAACCGATACCTTCGATGTATCGATCCGCTTTAGAAGAACCTCCAGGCGCTTCTCATCGAACACCGGAGAAGTTACGATGAAACGCACGCCCAGGCCGATCTTCTTCTCCAGCGCTTCGAGTTCCATATCCAGCGCTCCACCGGATGCACCGGCATTGAACACGCTTCCGACAAGCAATGACGGAGGCGTACCTTCAAGTTCAACATCGGACAGATCCCTGCCCTGCGCCAGGGTTTGAAGCATCGCCAGCAGCTGGTGAATATCCAGATCCTTGACTTCACGCGCACGGGGATGGTCACCGAACACGATATCTTCCCCGGGCACCGCCATAACAGCAGACACCCCCAGAGCTGAAGCACCAAGGATATCGGCCTGCAGCGCCAGCCGGTTGCGGTCCCGGCAGCAGGCCTGCATTATCGTCTCAAACCCTCGTGATTGAAGAAATGCGCAGCCGGCCAGAGAACATGCCTTCATGACGGCGTTGGCCATCTCCGGAACCACCAGGGCGTCGATACGCCCCTTGACCAGGCTTGCATTCTTCAAAAATCGCGAAAAGTCAGCACCCTTCGGCGGCTCCATCTCACCGAAGACTACAAACCCACCCGTGCGAAGTTTCTCCTCCAGTTGCATGCCAGCTTCCCCCCGGGACCTATGACAAACCGTTGATAGAGGCTACCCCATCCGCTTTTTCCGGATGGGCACAAGTTTATAATTTAAGGAATTCGAAAGATTCGGATTGAAGAAACATAAAACGTAACCAGACTGCAAACTCGCAAATAAATCCCATGGCTGTCAAGGAATTTCTGCAACCGCTCCATCTTTCCCTGAATTTTCATGAAAGCGTCAAAAGTGAAATAAAAAAAATCACTCGTATCTCACGGCATCGGCAGGGTGCTGGGAAGAGGCACGCCAGGACGGGTACAATGTCGCCAGAAAAGAAAAAATCAGTGCACCCACCGCCACCAATGCGACTTCGCCCGGTTCCACTCGGACCGAAAGTGAGGAAAGCCAATAGACATCAGCCGGTATGTCGATAAACCTGTATTTTCCGAGAATACTGCAGATCCCGAGGCCCAGGCCTATGCCCGCCCCTGTGCCTGCGGCTCCGACGATCAGGCCCTGCATCACAAAGAGCATCATTATACGGCGTGACGAAGCACCCATCGCCCTCAGTATGCCGATATCCCTGGTTTTTTCCATCACTGCCAGAAACAGGGTCCCCACGATGCTCAAGACCCCTACGAGAACGATCATCGCAAGAATCACCGCAATCGCCGCCTTTTGCATCGAAAGCATTTGAAACAGGTTCCTGTGCATCACCTTCCAGTCACGGGCGGAATAGGGGTATCCAAGACGGGACCGAATTCGATCGGCCACAATACCTGACTCGTCCGGATCAGACGCTCGGACCTCCAGGCCGGTTACACGACCGAAGGCCCCCAGAAGGCTCTGGGCTTCACCTAACGACAGAAAAACCAGAGACGAGTCGTAGTCGTACATTCCCGATTCGAACAGTGCGACGACCCTGTAGACGCCGGAGACAGGGAGCCCGTCAGGGGATCCTCCCGGAACCAGCAACGTTACATTTTCACCCGGTGCAGCGCCTATTTTTGCGGCGAGCCCGCTTCCTATCATGATTCCGGACCCTCGGCCTTCCTCGTCAACGAGGTCATCCAGATTTCCATTCTTGATCATCGAGGAAATTTGAAGCACGGCACCGCCTGTCTGCACATCCACACCCCGAAGAATCGCAATCGAGGACTCCCCGCCATGAACGGCCATGACCTGGCTGTAAATAAAAGGAGTAGTCGCGGCCACGCCCTCGATCTCATCGATCCTTTTACCGATCTCACCGTAATCGACGAACGCACCCCTGCCATCGGTCACCAGGACGTGTGCATTCACCCCCATTATCTTGGAGGTCAACTCTTCCCGGAAGCCGTTTATCACCGAAAGCACGACAACAAGAGCCATGACACCCACGGTCACACCGACCACCGAAATAACCGTGATAACCGAGATGAACGCTTGTTTGCGTTTTGCCCTGAGGTATCTCAGCGATAAAAAGAATTCAAAAAACATGGCGCTCCGGACGACGGTATGATTTTATTCAGAGGCAGCCTCAAGCCGTTCGCAGCCACCCGGAACGGATCAAGTGCTGAATTCCAACAAAA
>DSCZ01000292.1 GCA_011048855.1 Desulfobacteraceae bacterium
GGAAAGCTGACAGAAAAAATATTTTCACTGCAGGATTTGCCGGTCCGGGATGGCACAACCGGGGAAATTATCATCCCCGGGCCGCTCTGATACCCCTCGGAGAATACTCGTGCTTCACCGCTGGGACACCCGACGGACTGTTGACAAAGGCTCGCTCTCCCGTTAACCTCATCGGATACAAAACGAACCGGGACCGAAACCGAAGAGCTTTTTCAGGTTCCGGAACTGATTATTCCGGGCAACTCGTTTTCGTCCGACCCTCATGCACCTGAAAGGAGGCCGGCCATCAGCGACTTTTCTCAAAAAAGCACAAAAATAGCCACATTTCACATCCTGGATCAGGATCGTCGGAATTTGCGCAACCAGCTCCGTCTTCATTCCAAATGGCAGAAAACCGTGCTGATAATACCAACCCTGGCAACTGAATACACAGACCCGAACAACCTTCCGGTTTTCAAAAATATTCTTAGACAATTAAGAGGAGTAACCTATCTTTCCAAAATCATTTTCGGACTCGACCAGGCGACCGAAGCGGATGCCTGGGTACTTCGGGATCTCCTCAAAGAATTCGACTTGAAGAACTGGCTCATCCAATGGAATGACGGCCCCGGATTCAGCGGCATTTACAGCCAGTTGAGCGAAGCCGGCTTCGCGATAAACGAGCCGGGAAAAGGCAGGAACATGTTCATGAGCTTCGGAGTTGCGACCGCCCTCGGAGCTCAGACAATCGGCCTCATCGATGCCGACATCAAAACGTTTAAAAGCGTACAGCTGGATCGTCTGCTCTACCCCGTCGTGGTGCTGGGCTATGATTTCTCCAAAGCATATTACAGCAGGCTGATGAACCGAATGCCTTACGGTAGGGTCAAACGCCTGCTGCTGGATCCGTTGCTTCTGGCGCTTAAGCGCAAATTCACCGAAAGCCGCCAGGAAAAAATGCTCAACCTCATCGAGTTCCTTCTCGGCTTCAACTATCAGCTTTCCGGCGAAGTCGCCTTCCATGTGGACGTCCTCAAGCGAATGCGGTTTGCAACAAATTGGGGAGTGGAAGTCTTTACTCTGATAGAAGTCTATCGCAAGGCAGCATCCTCCGCCCAGGTTATGTTCTCCGAACGCCCGTTTGATCACAAGCACCAGGAACCCTCACCCGGCGATCAAAACCGGGGGTTAAACCGCATGGCCATCGATATCGTCACAACACTGATGCATGCCCTGGTTATCGAGGAGGGACTGGAGATCTCCGAAACTTTCTTCAGAGACCTCGCTGTGACATACCAGGCCGTAGCCGAGGAACAAATCAAAAAATATTCAGACGACGCCGGGTTCAATAAACTCGGCTACGACCGCGGCAGCGAGGAGGCCCTGGTAAAAAGCACTTTTCATAATGCGATCGTTATTGCCGGAGACATGCTTACCGCTCCGCATCAAATTACCGAACGTCTTCTCCGTCTCGTGCATACACATGAAGAATTTCGGCCGTATCTGGACTCCGGCCTGGCGGAAACAATTCTTCTAGTTGAAAAAAAAGCCCTGAAAAGCACTTTCGAAATGCCTCAAACCGTTTCATGGGAAAGGGTTACCAACAGGCTGCCGAGAATTTTTTACGATTTGATCGATGCGGTCGAAGATGAAAAAAAACGGTTTTTATAGCAGTGTCCATCCGGAAATGCCGTTATTGATTATTTTCTCTGACCTTGACGGCACCCTGCTTGACCATGACACGTATCTATGGGAGGATGCTCGGCCTGCGCTTGAAAAATGCACTGCCGAGAAGGTACCCGTTATCCTGGTTTCGAGCAAAACCAGGGCGGAAATGGATATATTGCGGAAGAAGATGGGAATCGAGGCGCCTTTCGTCTCTGAAAACGGTGGGGGTATTTTTTTTCCACCCGGCCTGGGAAACCGGATTCCGCCGGAAGCGAAAGAAGATGACGGGCTCTGGAAATGGAAGCTCGGCGCGGACTATTATGAAATTACCCGAACCCTTAAAGAACTTCGATCCGAGCTCACTTTCCCGTTGAAGGGTTTTCACGAGATGGGACCGTCGGAAATTTCCCGCGTAACGGGTCTTGATCCGGTTGAAAGCAGGCTCGCTTTAAATCGCGAATTCGATGAACCTTTCATAGCCGATTTCCGGGTGCCTTCCGACGGCTCATTGCTGGAACAGGCGGTCGCGCGTCGCGGCCTGAACATCAGCAGCGGCGGCAGGTTTTTTCATCTGTTTCGCCATGGCGGCAAAGAGGATGCGGTTGAAAAACTCATAAACTGGTATAAAGCCGAATGCGGGGTCATCGTCACAGCGGCGCTTGGGGACAGCCCCAACGATTTTGCGATGCTGGAGCGTGTCGACTACCCGGTGCTGGTAAAATCAAGCCATTCTTTTCCGGAATTGCATCACCGGATCAAACGGTTGAAAACCACGACAAACACGGGACCCAGGGGCTGGAACACCGCCGTTATCGCTTTAATTGATGAACTGCAAGGGGGATCAGATGAGTAAAAATGTTGAAATTGAGATAAACCCCGAAAAAATCAAATCGACTGAAATAATTGTCGCGATTCCTTCTTACAATGAAGCAGATTCGATCACCTTCCCCGTAACCCAGGCCGACGAGGGGCTGCGCCGTTTTTTTGGGGACAAGAAAGCCGTAATCATCAACTGCGACAACCATTCACCAGACGGAACAAGGGAAGTTTTTATCGAAACACCGACGCAGACTCCGAAGATTTATCTCTCCACCCCTGAAGGGGTTCAAGGGAAAGGCAACAATTTCAAAAACCTTTTTAAAAAAGCGGTTGATCTGAAAGCCAACGCGATTGTCGTCGTAGACGCCGACCTCAAGAGCATCACCCCCGAATGGATCAAACATCTTGGGGAACCATTGTTCCAGGGGTTTTCTTACGTCACGCCCCTGTATGTCCGGCACAAATACGACGGTACGATCACAAACGGAATCGCCTACCCGCTGGTCCGATGTCTTTACGGCAGGCGGGTCCGTCAACCCATCGGCGGTGACTTCGGGTTCAGTGGAAAGATGGCTGAGACATTTATGGCCGGCGAATTCTGGGATGAAGCCGTGGCGAATTTCGGCATCGATATATGGATGACCACCCTCGCACTGGCCCAGCGTGCAAGAGTCGCCCAGGCCTTTATGGGGCGGCCTAAAATACACAGGGCAAAGGATCCGGGCTCGCAACTGGGGCCTATGTTCAGGCAGGTGGTGGGGACGGTATTCTCCCTTATGCAACAGATGGTTCATTTCTGGAAAAAGGTGAAGTTCAGCAGGCCTACGGCCATTTACGGCTTCGGCCTGGGACACACGGAGATGCCTCCCGAGGTCAAAGTCAACACCAGGAACCTGCTCAACCGTTTCCACGAAGGGCTCGCAGACTATGGCCCACTGTGGAAAGATGTGCTTACCCGGGGCGTTCACGGCAAACTGATGGAAATACAGAATCTGACGGAAAAAGAATTCAACTTTCCGACAGACCTCTGGGCGCGGATGCTCTTCGACTGGGCCCTGGCCTACCGGAATGAAATCTCGGGACGCGAACAAATAATGGAGGCATTAATCCCCCTGTATTTCGGCCGTACCCTCAGCTTCGTCAGGGGAACGAAGAAGATGACGACCAAACAGGCAGAGAAGGCTATTGAAGAAGACTGCATGACTTTCGAGCGAACGAAACCTTATTTGCTTCAGAGGTGGAAATAGGGAATCTGTATCATGCCGAAAATACTTGAAGCCGACCCTATGCGTTGTGACGGCTGCAGACTCTGCGAAGCCGCCTGTTCCGTTGTGAACTTCGGAGCCGCGAATCCAGAGAAATCGCGAATACGGATTATAACCGGGGAGGGAGGGCTCGAGATTCCTGTTTTCTGCAGGCATTGCACCTCACCGCCATGCCGGGAAGCGTGTCCTAGAGACGCTGTTTATATCGATGAAGCCTCCCGCAGGGTCATGATAGATCCCTTTCGATGCGTCGGTTGTGGGATGTGCGTCGCCGCCTGCCCGTTTGGAGCACTGGGGTTCGATACCGATAAAGGCAGACCCTTCAAATGCAATCTATGCGGGGGGACGCCCGCCTGTCTGCAGGTCTGTGAAAAAGGTGCAATTTTTTACGTTGAGGATTACAATTTGCGTGAGCATAACATCAGAGAGGCGGCCGCTGTTGTTTTGCGGCACCACGCACCATAGCAGACTCCGCTGTATTTTTTTGTAGAAGGAAGTCTTTTTCTCTGTGGAGAAAATGCAATGACATCTTTTTTCAGGGTGAATGAAAACTGCAACGGCTGCCTTGCCTGCGTACGCAACTGCCCCGCTGGCGCGCTGAAATACACAGATGAAGGCGACCATAGGACCATATTCCACAATATGACCCTATGCGCTCGATGTGGCCATTGCCACCGGGTCTGCCCGGAAAACGCCGTGGAGTTTCGACACTTGCTCGATGGCCCGTGGGACAAGGTGACTTCGCTGGAACTGGCGCGCTGTGAAATATGCGGAGAGCCTGTTTACACCGTGCCTTACGCGGACACCCTCGGCCGACGACTACCTGAGCGACCCGCCACCCGTTGCCGGCATCATAAAAACGATGAGGTGGTAAAAGCCTGGAAACCATACCGGGCAGCCGTATACACCAAACCAGAGGCGGATAGGTCATGATCGTCGCCGAAACCAAACCCCTTCATGAAACCGTGTCTTCGATCGCCTGCTTCAGGAATATACTGGTGGCAGGTTGCGGAAGCTGCGTAACGGTTTGCCTCACCGGAGGCAGCAAGGCTGTTGAAGACCTGGTCCGCGAACTTTCCCTGCCTTATCGTTACAAGGGCGAACCGCCTGCTTTCCGAATCGCCTCCGTGATACGCCAGTGTGAAAAGGACCTGGTGGAAGAAAACCTCGAAATTCCCCCATCGATCGATGCCATCCTTTCCCTGGCCTGCGGAGCCGGGGTCCAGACAGTTTCCGAGGTATATCCCCGACTGCCGGTGATTCCTGCGCTGAACACCACTTTCCTGGGAGCGGTGGACGAACCTGGCATATGGGAGGAAAAGTGCCGCGGCTGCGGGGATTGTATTCTCGCTCAAACCGCCGGAATATGCCCTGTCACCCGCTGCGCCAAGCAACTTTTCAACGGCCCTTGTGGTGGCTCCAGAGACGGAAAATGCGAGATCCGCGATGATGTCCCCTGCGCGTGGAATCTGATAATAGAGCGCTTGACCGCACTGAATATGATGGAAAACCTTACACGGATAATTGCGCCGAGAGACTGGTCCCTGGACCGTTCCGGGGGACCTAGAAAGCTCATTCCTGTCAAAGAGTTATGAGCATACCACCTGGTATTGGAGCCGGTAGCTTTATTGGCGACTGCCGATCGAAGCAAGCTTCCTGGCCACAAAAAAAACCGCGCCGACAATCACCAGCGGAGCAAGATAAAGCAGCAGTGCCAACAGAACCGCTACATCGTTCTGCAATTTCGTGACATCCCGCATGGGAATCCCGATGCGCACAATGATATCCGCCCCTTCGACCCTCTGGGCGACATAACACATATCGATGCCAACGGTGGCGCTGCGCCGCACCGCCTGTCCGGAACCATCCGAAATCGACGAAGCGATCTCGTGACGGCCGAACCGGCTGTCTCCGATCACGGCTTCCCCGGAAGAATCCCCCAGCAACCGTCCCGTTTCATCCATGATGCTGATCCTCACCCCGGCTGCCCCCGCCATGCGTTTACAGAAAAGATCGACATCCTCCGGAGAAGTCTCCGTGGTTGTTATAACTTCGCCCACGAGGCGGGCCATGGCGAAAGCACTTTCGGTACATTGCGCAATAAGCCTTTCTTCAAGCCTGCTTTGCAGCAGAAATCCCCCTGCCGCGAGTGCTCCCAACAGCAGTGCCGTATATACAATGTAGAGTTTCCAGACGCGGCTTAAACGTTTCATGTAACCCTCCTGAATTTATAGAAGCGAAATAAGCCAGAGAGGAACAAATGCAAAAAAACCGGCCGCTGTCGGCGTGGCAAGCCAGCCGATAGAAATCCGAAGCAGCATGCGCATACTTATCGTTTGAGCATCCGCGACCAGCCCGACACCAACGACCGCGCCGACAATCGCCTGTGAGGAAGAAACCGGCACGCCTATTTGAGTGAACAAATGAAGGGTGGCGGCCTGGGCAAGAACCGCCGCGACAGCTGAAAACGGATCAAGCGGGACAATACCCTTTCCCACGGTCATCATCACCTTTTTACTGTAGGTGAGTACCCCGAATGAAATGCTCACTCCGCCGATAACCGCCGCAGTCAAAGGGGAAATCAGTCCCGCACCCACATACATGCCCGTGACATTGGCTACATTGTTCGACCCCAGGCAATAGGCGCCATAGCATCCTGCGATTAAAATTCCAAGGGAATTGAAGATATTACGATGGGTTATATCGCTTATCGTATGCTCGATCACAAATCCCAGCACCCGGTGGAACAGATAACCCAGAACCAGCGCGGCAACAGGGGTGAATACCCAGCAGGCGACAATTTTATAAAGCGAAGAGAAATCAGAACTACCCGAAAGGATGCCGGCTCCGATAATTGCGCCCACCACAGCCTGACTGGTTGAAGACGGCACGGCCAGAAACGTCAGTACCGTCATCGTCACCGCCGCGGCCAGCGCGCAGATGAAAGCCTCCAAGGGGATCAACCGGTACAGATCGGTCAGAGTATCAATGCATTTCGCGCCTTCCAGCACCGCCCCCAGCATCACAAAAATGGAAGTCAGCACGATTGCTGTCCGATATCTGACAATCCCTGTAGCAACGCCGGTGCCGAAAACATTCGCCGAATCGTTCGCTCCCAGGCTCCACCCAAGAAACAGCCCGCTCGATATTGTCCACATGGCTCCCGCCGCCCATCCGCCTACATCCCCAAAAGGCCCCTAACAGATGCTTCGGTCAACGCCGGATCATCTGGTCATCACGTTAATAATCTGGAGGCTGTCGGTTGCATCTTCAATAATATCACTTATTTTGGTTAGACCAGAAACGAAATCGGCCAGCATTCTGCCCTGCCAAAAATTATCTATAGGTACGGCTTGAAGGGTTTTAAGGAGATCATATTTTATATCGTCAATCTTCTTTTCATATATTCGCACAGCCAGGGTTTTCTCCCGGATGTCTTCCCCGTTGCTCATCGCTTTAAACGTGAGAAGCAACATTTCAGATATCCTTTGATTCAACAACGCAACCATGCAACATTGCCTTTCAATTTTTTCAGGCAGCGACAGATGCAAATACAGCGTAGCGATATCCTTGAGCATTTCAAAGACCTGGTCGACAATTTCGACGAATGCGCACAGGTCTGTACGGAGATAAGGCAGGAACGCGCCTTCGTAAATATGGGAAATCACCTCTCTGCGTACCGCGTCTCCGTAACGCTCCAGTGTGCCTACTTCCTGCATGAGGTTCCTGTCGCGTTTCTCCAGACCATGTCGGAAGGTCCTGCAGGCCGTCGATAGCAGTTCGATGTGCCTGGAGATGTCATTAATGACCTCCCGCTCTTTTTTCCCGTGTGAAAAGAGCTTTTCAAGAAACATTGTCGCCCCTCGCACGCATGATAAGTTCTGCAGACATCAAATCCAGCAACGAAACCAAGCCCAGGATTTCTCCTTTTTCGCATACGTAAACTCTGGCTATCTTGTTTTTTTCCATGAGCAAGGCAACCTCATCGAATTCGGTATCGCCCGACATGCAGATCAACGGCCCGGAGGCTATTTCGGAAACATTCACATCCTTTGGATTCAACCCCTTGGCCAGCACTTTGAAAACCACATCCCTGGCGGTTACCACTCCAAAATCGTTCTCGCCGGATTTCCCCCTGACAACGACGCTGCGTATGCGCCTGTCCACCAGGATCTCAACAGCATCATAGACCGATTTATCCGCATCGATATACTCGATCCGCGTGGTCATGAATTCGGCAATTTTCATCTCCCCCTCCTTCTCCAAATCGGGTGAAAAGGACTCCATGCGCCACCGCATTACTGTATGCCTTCGATAGTTTCCACCCGGCATCTCCGAATGGAGACCGCTAAGCACCAAAATTCAAACGTATATTCCTTTCAAAAAAATACTCGAAATTCGTAAAAACCACAAATGAAAATCGCTGAGTGAACCAGCAAACGCCTTACCTGAAATCCTGTAGAAATTTACTTGACATCGGTACTTCATCAAGAAGATAAAAGTCAACTTGCTTTAGAAAAATCGTTCCCCATAGCAAAAAAAAGTAGAAAATCAGGAGAGGACCATGGAAGTTGTTAATGCAAAAAATGTAAATAAAATCAAAATCGATAAATTCCCCTACAAAGGGAAACCATATGGCGTAAAGGGAATCACGGTTCAATGGCTTTCCAAGCACGGTGAGGATGATATGGGAACGCCCGAATACGGTTTGCGGCTGTTCACGGCGGAGCCGGGAGGTGAAATTCCGATACATAACCATTTCTATCATCAGTCTATGTATATCCTGACCGGCAGCTTCGAGTGCTGGTCATACGATATTAAAAGCGATCAATTGAAGGAAACCTTCAATGCAAACCCGGGAGACTGTGTCTA
>DSCZ01000212.1 GCA_011048855.1 Desulfobacteraceae bacterium
CGTCTTTTTTGCCCGAGCCCGGCCATTTGACTATTTCTCCCGGCTTCGCACCGGTTTCCGCCATCCACGAAATTACGGAATGTGATTTCGCCTGTCCGATATTCTTTATCAGTCTCAGAATCCGGCCCCAGCTCACGATGTCGCCGGAATTGACTGCAACGCGCAAATGAGCAAGAAAATCCCGAATATGGGCCGATTCAAGAAACTTGAAGCCACCGTATTTAACATAAGGAATGCGGGCCCTGGTCAGCTCGGTCTCCAGATCGAAAGAATGATACCCGGCCCGGAACAGCACGGCCGCGTCTTTCAGAAAACCTCCCTGTTTTACATAGGTTTCAAGGTACTTTCGTATAAATATGCTCTGGGCCGGTGAAGTGCCTGTATCCACAATTTTGGGGCGTTCGCCTCCTTTCCGGGATGAAAAGAGGCATTTCGTGTAACTCTTTCCGGCACCCTTCATCATTTCGTTGGTAAAGGCCAGGATCGGTTGAAGCGACCGATAGTTTTCTTCCAGCTTGATTATACGGGTTTCGGGAAAAACTTTCGGAAACGTAAACATATTGCGGTAATCAGCTCCCCTGAACGAATATATGGACTGGCAATCGTCTCCTACGACCATTATGTTTCTGTGTTCATAGGCCAACAGCCTGGCTATATCGGACTGTATTGTGTTGGTGTCCTGGTACTCGTCCACCAGCACGTAGCGGTACCGGCCGTTAAGTTCCGCCCGTATATCCGAATGCTCGGTGAGCAGCGCCCTGAACTTGATTATAAGATCATCATAGTCCATCAAGCCATGGGTCTGCTTATATTCCTGATAAAGAACGTCAAGCCTGGTAACAGCACCGGCCGCATCGTTGAACTGGGAATAATCTTCGTTCACGACCTTTTCCACCGGGCGTTGAAGATTGGCTGCCTTGCTGATAATCCCCGCAACGGTCGACTTTTTCGGGAAACGAAAACCATCTTTCGGAACACGGAGCTCCGGTATCAGCGACTGAATGATTTCCTCCATGTCCGCTCGGTCCAGCACTATAAAATCGCGGTGAAAACCGACTCTCTCCGAATGAATGCGGAGTATCCGGTGTGCCAGGGCATGGAATGTCCCACCTGAAACCTGCCTGCAGCGAGGGTCTCCAAGCGAAGAGGCTCGCTCAAGCATTTCCCCCGCCGCCTTTCGGGTAAAGGTCAACAACAGGATGGCCTCTGGAGAAACGCCTCTTTCAATCAGCCGGTAAACCCTGTAAACCAGCGTCCTGGTCTTGCCGCTTCCTGCTCCTGCGATGACCAGAACCGGGCCTTCGGTGATCATCACAGCCTTCAGTTGAGCCGGATTCAACGCATCTTCGTATGAAAAGGAAAAACCACCCAACATCCCTCTCCGATTTCGAAATTTTCAGATTCTATCCGGGCCAGGCGACTAACCACCCCAGTGCCGCCAGCATAATGAAAACGACGGCCGAGGCAACGGCAAGCAACAGCCGCAGAGAAGAAATCCGGTGGACTTCCCTCAAACCTATCACTTGAATGACCATCTGCCATATAAAAGCGGCAGGTCCTCCGACAAAAGGAAGAATTCCCAGGAACTTGGCAGCCTGGGAGTAGGCGACGACACGAAATGTACCGATCAGTCCTTCTCTGCCCGCGCCAACCAGGCAAAGGCAGAAATGAACAAACAGCGTGTTGATCAGCATCGCCGCTACCACCCAGATGGGCGTCAAAACCACACAGAGCATGAAAGCCGCCCCCATTAACATTGGAGCAGCTCCTGAGGCGGCCGGCCCCAAACCCCATACCAGCGCAGTGAACTGCCAGAATACAACCAGCATCGTCCCCAGCGATCCGAAAAGCAGGCCGAAGGAAAACAATGCACCACTCTGCTCTTCAAAGGGTTCCCGACGGCGGAAAAAATCATACGGAGCTCGAAGCAAAGCCACCGCCAGCCCGGGAAACGATCTTGGTGCCGCATCATCCTCCCAAACGGAGTTTCCCAATACAACGGGCAAAAGTGCTTCTTCCGCTCTTTCCGCCGGGGTTCCGTCCGGTTCCTTTTGCGATTGAAGAGGTCGCAGCGGAAAACTGCGTCTGCATTTCGGACATATCGCGGCTTTGGCCTTTTCCGGGATGCCGTTCGATCCACTGCTTTTCGAAAAGCCGCAAAAAGGGCACGTCACAATCTCATTCATCTTCATCCGGCACCCTTTTTATTTTATTACGATCACGTGCAAGGCTTTTCAGTTCGGACCACCTCCGCAGCCACCCCATCACTCCATTTTGTTCCACCTGGCGAACCCTTCCTTCTTTGAACTCGATGCCTTCCTCGGACGCAAGGGCTGCCCGAAGACACTCAATTTTGAGCGGGCACTCGAGACATCGAGTCGGAACTTCCCTCAAGCCGTCAGGCCCTTCAGGAAATACATCCCCAAGTCCGCCGAAACATTGTTTTTTTATTTCCATTCTACTCTCCGGCAACCTGACCGTAGGCCGTCGTTAAAGTGCGTACGGCAGATTCTATTGAACTCGAATATCACACGACGGCTTATTTGTAAAACAGTACGGGGACCCTGAATACACGGAATTGTTTGTCAACAGGAAATATCAAAGAAGGCTTTGAGGTGGGCATAAATGCATTGACATCGTAAGTACACGCAATTATTATTGGGCCGCCGATAAAGGGAGGGTTTTTTATCATGGACGATTTCCGTGTTCCCGATAAAACGACAATCGACTGGAAACGCATCGTATTCATGTTGCTTGGGGTGACCCTTTTCGCAGTCGTTTATTATTCTCCACCGTGGCCCGATGCAGTGGACCCCGAGGGACAACACTTCATGCTGAGCCGGGAAGGCAAAGGCGCTCTTGCGGTCTTTCTGCTGGCAGGCACCTGGTGGGTTTTTGAAGTAGTGCCCATAGGAATCACCAGTCTGGCTATCGGCGTCCTCCAGGCCCTCTTTTTCATCAGGGACGCCAAAGTCGCCTTCAAAGATTTCATGGACCCTTCCGTTATGTTCATTTTTGCCTCGATAGTGATAGGGCTGGTGTTCACCAAAACCGGGCTGACAAAGCGTTTCGCCTACAAAATGCTCGTCGTCGTAGGCGAGCGGACCAGCATGATTTATCTCGGCTGTTTCGTGGTTACCGCAGGTCTTGCGCATATCATGGCCCATACTGCCGTAGCGGCCACCATATACCCCCTTCTGCTTGCGATCTACTCACTTTATGGAGAAGGAAATAAAAAGACCCGTTTCGGCAAGGGACTTTTCATGGGCATGGCCTTCATCGCCGGAGCCGGAAGTATAGTGACCCTTCTCGGGGCGGCGAGGGGTGCGGTGGCGATAGGTTTTTTCAAAGATATCGTAGGTTATGAGATCGGTTTTTTCCAGCTCAGTTACTATATGTTTCCAATTGGATGGATCATGGTCTTTCTCCTCTGGGGGTTTTTCATGATCGTGTGCAAGCCTGAAAAAAGGGTGATTCTCGGACTCAAAGACAAAGCGAGACAACTCAGCGCGGAACAGGGGCCTATCACACGCAAAGAGATGCTGGCGGCGATCATCGTGTTCGGCTGCATCGGGGCACTTTCGCTTAGATCCTTCATCCCTGCCCTCCAACCGATTGATAAAACCGCGATACTTCTCATCTCCACCATCCTGTTCTATGTATTCAAAATTCTGGATTTGAGCGATCTCGAAGAAATTCCCTGGAATATCATTCTGCTTTTTGCAGGAGCCATGAGCATAGGTTTCTGCCTGTGGGAGACCGGCGCAGCCCGATGGCTTGCAATCAACTGGCTCGTGATGTTCAAGGACTCCCATTGGTTCATTTTCGTTCTGAGCATCGCCTTTTTCGTCATGATAATAACTAATTTCATTATGAACGTCGCTGCAATCGCCATCTCTCTGCCGGTCGCCCTGGTGATTGCTCCTTACCTTGGAGTGGGACCCCAGGTGATCCTGTTCTCTTCCCTGGTAGTCGCCGGAATGCCGTTTCTCCTGCTGGTGGGAGCAGCGCCCAATGCAATCGCCTATGATTCAAGGCAGTTTACGACCGGAGAATTTTTCCTCTACGGTATACCGGCAAGTATTATGTTGATGGCAGTTGTGGCTTTCGCTGTGTGGATACTTTGGCCTTTGATGGGTATGCCGATGACCGCCGGCTAAGAGAGGCTGGTGGAAGCATAAAAGTCGGTCTATTTGCAGTCCACAATCCGCACTTCAGTGCACAGCCTCAAAACTGTTACGGCAGACCGGCCGCTTAATTTAAGGTCAGGGCACCCTAATCAAGGGTTTTTCTTATCTCGCTCAGGAGAGAGTCGACGGTAAACGGTTTTCCTAAAAAACCCCGCGCACCTAGTTTAAACGCCTTTTCAACCTCTGCATCCTCGTCGTGACCGCTGCTTATTATCACCCTTACCGAAGGATCCATTTGAATCAAATGCTCCAAGCAGCTGAGTCCGCCCATACCGGGCATGTTCATATCCAGGATGACAAGGTCCGGCCCGACTCCTCTGAAAACTTCGATTGCTTCTTCTCCGGAAAGCGCAGTAGTGACCTCATATCCGAAATGTCGGAGCATATCCTTCCAGATGTGGAGAAGATTTTTTTCGTCATCGACTACCAGGATATGCGCCGGCATCTGGGCTTGGGAATCAACCTCGGGTTGACCAACTTTTATGTCCCGGTCGTGGGATGCATCGTCTGAAACCGGTACAAAAATGCAAAAACCTTTTTCACAGCATGCTGTCCGTTTTTGAAGTACCTGCCGATTCTCCGAACTCATGCGAACCTCCCTCCAGCGGGCTGATACCGCGGAAGCATTTCATGAATCATATTTCCAGTATATAGTTAAGCAATATACATACCATCAAAAAAAACATATGAATTTGAAAAAAAACTTATCATGAACCAATTTTGATTACCAGGTCCGCCATTAACTGCACAGTTTACTGTGCACACAGGGTGGTTTTTCGAAAGAGGGTTCAAAATAAAACAATCACTTGCTTGCAAAGAACACACTAAAGTATCAAAATCCGGCGGAAAACACCTATATTCCCCTGGAGCCTAAGTTCTACAAATCGAGTTGCTGGATTTTGGCCAACAGGGTATTTCGATGTACGCCGAGTATTTCGGATGCCTTCTTCCTGTTGCCGTTGGTCTGCTCAAGAACCCCCTTTATATGGCGGCGCTCAAAAGAGTTAACTGCTTCCTTCAATCGGGTCGTGGATTTATTTTTTTCCGATGATTGAAACCCTGCTAAATGGCGGTTTTCAATCTTCCGCTCTCTGACAATCACCGAAAGGCGTTCCACCAAATTCTGGAGCTCCCGGACATTTCCGGGCCAGTCGTATTCTGTAAGAGTCTCCATCGCCTTGGATGAAAAAGACTTGGGAGATCCTCCGGCGTTTCTCGCCAGGTTTTCAGCAAAATAATCAAGCAATATCGGGATATCTCCTTTACGCTCCCTCAATGGAGGCAGCTGAATCGGAAAAACATTCAATCGATAAAAAAAATCTTCCCTGAACTTGTTTTCGTCTATCAATTGCCTGAGAGGTTTGTTGCTGGCTGCAACGAAACGCACATCCACCGGGATCAATTTTGAGCTCCCCAGCCTTTCAATCTCTTTCTCTTGAAGCACACGAAGCATCTTTGCCTGCATTGCCAGATCCAGCGTATCTACATCATCCAGAAACACCGTCCCCTTGTCGCCCAGTTCAATCTTTCCGATCGTTGTATTCGTGGCTCCGGTAAACGCACCGCGCGTATGTCCGAAAACTTCGCTTTCCATCAACGTGGAAGGAATCGCGGCGCAATTGATAACAACAAACGGTTGATCTTTCCTCGGGCTCAAGTTATGAATCGCACGCGCTACAAGTTCTTTTCCTGTGCCGCTCTCACCCTGAATAAGCACCGCACCGGCGCTTGCCGCCACCTTCGACACCAGGTCATACACCTGGAGCATTTTGCTGTCCGATCCCACCATCTTTTGGAAAGGGTGCTGTATTCGGTCAAGCTCAGTCTTTAGATAAGTGACCTGCCTTTTAAGTCCCCGTTTTTCCAGCACACGGGAAACCGCTAATTGAATATCCTCAACAACAAAAGGCTTAACCAGGTAATCGATCGCTCCGGATCTTATGGCCTGCACAGTACTTTGGATATCTTTGATAGCCGTAGCCATAATAATTTCAGTATTTTGATCGATATCTTTGAAAACCTTTATTAATTCGACCCCATCGGCATCCGGCAGGCGTATATCCAACAAAACCACGTCGATGGACTTTTTCGATAGAATTTCAACAGCCTCTGCCGCTGTCCCGGCTACATAAACATTGTACAAATCTTTCAAAAACATTCTTAATGACCTTCGTATCCCCCTTTCATCATCAACAATTAAAATGGTAGCATTATTATTGTTTTCAGATTTAAAAGCGTTCAACAATTTTACATTCATGTCAAAAATCTCCCAACTTTTTATAATTCACAAACAAAATTATCACTACCATTTCATATTTGCAACTTTAATGCCTTAAAAACAACTAACGGCAAAGGCGTGAATCCAGATACAGAAGCAATGTTTACAATTTTATCTGATCTCTATATTATACGAATCTTTTCGCCGATGCACATAAATTTATGCACGAGCGCACACTTCTTTGTGCATTCATGTAGGAACAGAGGTCTCATCAAACATTTCAAAACAGGGTTCAATGGGTTTTTGGTAAAGAAAAGAACAAGGCAAACATTTAAAAAGGAGGAAAAGATGGCCGGACAACTCAGTGTTTTTTTACAATCGGAAATAAACATTTTTCTTTATCGCGTTTTTGGATGGAACATTGCACGTTTCATGGTCTTTCTGCTTGGCAAACTCCATTTCTTTATCAGCTTCCGGGATCGAAAGCGCATCACTGAAGCTGTTCACCAGGCGGTCGGACAAGGCATGCCCGTAAAGAAATTCTCAGGACTGCTTTCAAAGGTCTTCGAGGGAATTTTTTCGCATTATTATGAGAAGCTCTACATAGCATACGAGCACGCACCCAAGGCGACTAAATTCCTCAAGACGGCCATAGAACCGGATGGCCTTGATTTATTGAGAAAAAAAATCAGCAACGGCAAGGGGGTCCTTATGGTAACAGGTCATTATGGGGCCATAGAATTCATTCCCACTTTTCTCGCCGTTCATGGTTTCAAAGTCTCGATGATCGCCAAATTCAAGACCGAACAATTAAGGAAAAAAGTCTTCCGCCAGGCTGAAATATACGGAATCAGGCTCCTGGATGCCGGTTCCGGCATTGACATACTACGAACCGCGGTAAAAGAATTGAAACAGAATCGAATTCTTGTTACAGAGTGCGATGAAATGGAGGAATGGCGTCCATCATCAAAGCAGTCCATCTCTTTTCTAGGTCGGGTCACCGGCCTGGACAGGACAATAAACGCACTTCATAAAAGAACAGGAGCCGAGGTGGTCTTTTCACTTATTCATCGCCACAACCTGAATAAATATCGATTTATAGCCCATTCGGTCGAAGGAAGTGTCAAGGGGGAAAGGTGCGTTGGTTCCGAGTTGCTGAAGATTCTCGAATGGTATATTCTGCAGTATCCTGAGCAGTGGTACCAGTGGAAAAATTACTTTTTGATAGGTGCATCCGGCTCCCATGCCCCCAGCTCTCGAATCATGAAGGTAAGATATCCGGCTGCAGGACCTTTTCCCGAACATGCATTTCAACCGCTGCTTCAGCGCGTTGAATCCTGACATGCTGCTGCCATTGTAGAAAAAACCGGAGGGATCCCCAGAACCCTTTAGATATGGTACCGGGATAATGAAGAAAGAAACCAGCTGCATCAACACCAGGGCGATAATCGAGTACGTCCGGGAACACAACAACGGCGACTGCTCGCCCCTGTTCGGCGACCTTGACCCCGAAATCGACAGTCTGAGCGAGCCGACGGAATTTTTCACGGATCCCAACAACTGGATATCCTGCGGGGTGGCCTGCAAGCTTTACGACCGTGCCTCGAAACTCTTGGACGACCCAAAGGTGGCCTTTAAAATTGCCAGGTTCGCCGTTGAAAGAACATCGTTCGGATATGTTCAGCGCATTGTTATAAAAGCATTCTGGTCCATCAGGAAGGGTCTGCAGAATCTTCAGAAAATCAACGATCGATGGAATCGAAGCAAACGGGTGGAACTTGTCGAAATCAGCGGCAATGAAGCGATGATAAGGCTTCACTGGGATCCGACAATGGAGGTTTGCAAGCATCTGTGCTTGATGAACCAGGGCAGTTACACCTTTATGCCTCTCGTATGGGGAGGAAAACCGCTCTATCTAAAAGAAACGAGCTGCTTCTTTGAAGGCGCGCCGTATTGTGAATATCACCTCAAGTGGACCTTCCGAAACAGGGTACATGAAATATTTTCGAGGCTTTTCACCTCAAAGAGCGTCCTGAAGGAAACGATCCGCGAGATGGAAGCCGATAAAAGAATAATTGAAGAAAAGTACGAAGAAGTGAACAGGCTCAATGAGACGCTCGGCTACAAAATCCGGCAGTTGGTGGCTATACAGCAAACAGGGA
>DSCZ01000629.1 GCA_011048855.1 Desulfobacteraceae bacterium
CACCTGTCGCGGGGTTCACGATCCGGACTTCGTTGCAAGGATCATGAAGATCCCCGGGCTGTTCCTACTCATGAAGGTCCGACAGCGCAGCAAAGAGAAAAAACCTCGCCATCCATCTGGAAACTTCACCTTACCCATCCGATCGCTCCCGGAATCTGAAAAACCTACATGTATTGTTCCCATTGCTTGACGGTTTCTTCAATGTACCCGGCTGGAACCGTTTCCATAACCCTCTCATGTCCGGGGAGGAGCATATCAACTTTTAGCTCCGCCAGCCTGTAAAGGGATGCCCTATGGGCTGCAGAATTTGCTCCGTGGAGATCAAACCTGCCTATCGCGTGATCGGAATATACCACGTCGCCTGGGATGAGGATTTTTTTCGAGGCGTTGTAAAGGGCGATGCATCCCGGAGAATGCCCGGGTATATGAACGACCCGCCAGGTCTCGCCTCCCAGGTTCAGGGTTTCATCATCCTGGAGCTTGCGGTTAACCTTCAGCAACAACGTTTCGGGGTGAATTTCAAGCTGTGAGAAACACATATCTCTCAGCGCAGGCATTCCGAATACGATGCGGTCATCTCCCTGCTCCAGCGGTTCGGCCTCCTCGGCATGCACCCAAAGCTCTGCATTCGGTACCTGCTCCAGGATTTCAGGGGCGCATCCCAGGTGGTCCAGATGCGTGTGGGTCATAATAATCCGCCGTATATGGCCGATTTCAAATCCCAGCCGTTTAATGCTTTCCAGTTTGTAGGCACCTTTTCCCACAAGGCCTGCATCTACCAGTGTCAGGTCTTCTCCGGATGCATCAGCCAGCACGTAGACATTTGAATCCGGGATCATGTCGTCTTGACCTTCGATGAAATAAACTCCTTCATCAAGCTTTTTCTGCATCAATTTCCCTCCGGTTGTTTTGACTTTTTACGGCACCGTCAGTTTTCGAGTTTCGGTCCTACCGTACTCCGGATATGGATATCCCGCTGCGGGAAGGGGATTTCGATGCCGGCTTTTTTGAATTCGTCGAAAATCGTGAAATACAGTGCGCTTCTGATCGTCCGCCGCCCGATATTACGGACGTCGAACCATATCAGGAGTTCGAAATCTATGGAGCTGTCCCCGTAACCGATGAATCTGACAGCGGGTTTTTGGTAGTGGGATACAAGCGGTTCAGCTTCGGCCACAGCCAGCAGAATCTTTTCCACCACCCGCGGATCGGCATCGTATGAAACACCCAGTGGGAGAGCTAACCGGACCATGGGGGAGGAAAGCGAATAATTGACGATGGTGTTGGATATAAGCTCCGAGTTGGGGATCAGGTATTCGATGTTGTCCCTGGTCCGCACCTTGGTGGCCCGAAGGTAGATGTCCGTAACGACTCCGAGTGTTCCGCCCGATTCTATCCAGTCGCCTTTCCTTATCTTTCCCCCGAAAATGATGCTGAAGCCGCTGATCATGTTGGCGGCCATGTTCTGGAGCCCGAGACCCAGCCCGATGCCGATCGCACCCGCAAAAACCAGCAGAAACCTGAGATCAATTCCGACTACTTTAAGGGAAAAAAGAAAACCAACAACTATCAGGAAATACTTGAGGAAGGTATTCAGTGCGTAGCCGAGCCCCTGGTCTATGCCAAGGGAAGGATAAACCTTGTAGTCGAGGTAGCTTTGAACAAGACGGGTCCCGAATACAAAAATAAGAAGAATCAAAACTGCGTTGACGATAATCCAAAGACTTACCACGTTTTCGCCGAGGTGGAACAGCGGGAAAGACATCAAACGCTTGACGAGGTCGGCAAGCCCGAGAAGGTTCAGGACGACACCAAAGGAAGCCAGGACAGTGGTGTAGATGAGAAGGGTTTTCAAGGAACTGATGAACAGGTTTGCAGCCTCGTCCTTTGCACCGATGCGCTCACGCCACCTCATGAGCCATCCGCTCAGGATATGATAGGCCACCATGATTGCCATGAATGCAGCGCCGGTGAACCATATTTTGTGAAGCACGATCCGCCCGAAGTTTCGGTATCCGAAGCACCAGAGCAACGCGGCCATAAGCGAAATACCCAGAAGAGGATAATACCAGGAGGTGAGGATACGGATAAATTTCTGGTATGCCGCATAGGGAAGGGAAGGCAGAAGCGAGAACAAAGCCTTCTTTTTTAACAGGAGCTGAAAAACCGCCGCGACAATCGTAATCGACAACGCCCATTTTATCAACATGAGAACGTCTTCGCGGAGGGCGAAGGATTCGGCGGCCCAGAAAACCGCTATGACGACCAGCACGTACCACACAACGAGGCTCGCCCAGCGATAAAGCCGCGCACCGTAGGATGCTGTGGCTGCGAAAAGCCCACCGGTCAATGTCTCGGAAAGAACATTCAGAACCAGGCTGCCGACCGCCCAGAGGCCAAGAAGCCTGCCGGTCAGACTGAACCAGGCGGCCCGGTAGGATGTCATCGCGTCCACCAGCAAAAACAGGCTCAACAAAAGAAGTGGAAGAAGGGCGGCTGTGACGACTTTTATTCCAGAGCGGACGTAGGGTAAGACGGTATCAGGAAGACGGCGGAGCAACGGATCCGTCTTATTTTCCATCCATGCATAAATTCGTTTCCGCCAGATCAGGCTGTAGAGTACAGCCGCGATGAATACAAAGACGGTCATCGAGCCGGCGAATCCCAGCACGCGACCCTGGGCCGCGATATGGCGAGTGATGTCAGGGATTTTAGTCGGAAGCGAAACTGCTTCCCGGTACATATAACGGACGGTTTCAAGGTTCCAGCCCAGCGGCTCTTTCTCGAAAAGCGAATAAGCCCGGCGTTCGAGTTCCGCCCGCACCCTTTCGGCCTCCCGGGCCATCGCTTCCCCGACATCGCTTGAAAGACTGATAGGCACTTTTTTTTCTTCATCGGAGGAGGCGCTTAGTGCGAGGGCTGTGTTATGAACCGGGCAGGAGAGGAAAAGCAGAAACAGCAGCAGCGTTGTGTTCAAGGCATAACGGTATCTGGTGAATTTTGAGATCATTTTTTTAATATACCTGCTTTGTCGGCTCTTTTCAATATTGCTGTTTTTTGACTCGCGTCGGCAGGAGGGCAGTTTTAAAAAATAGGTGAGGGCAAAACTCGATTGAAATCGCTGCATTTTGTTTTGACACGCGCACCGGCTGCAACTATACTTCCGACTGCCTTTTGTGAAGTTTCCACCCTTTGAATGGAAAAGGATCGGCTTCGGCAGCGTTAAGAGCGACCCGGCCTTTTCTGCGGTTATCTATGCCGGAACGTACCCATTCGAGAGAGAGCCTGCGATGAGAGAAAAATCCGAGGCGGTAGAGGTTCAGTGCCCCAAGTGTAGGCAGACACTGATTATTTATATACCAAAGGAAGAAATTCCCAGGTGCCCGTCCTGCGGAACCAGGATGGTCATTAAAGAATTGCTTGATGAAGGAAAATCTTTTTGAATTGTCAACCGATTGAATGAAAAACATCAAATGAGCAAAAGGAGGGAGTCATGAATCGTTTAACCAGAATTTTGTTGCTGGCCGGTCTTGTGGTTTTTGCTGTTTCAGGTGCGGCATTTGGTGCGGACATAGAACTGGCGAAAAAATCGACACTCGAGCAGATACTGAAGAGCGGGCAGTTGCGGGTTGGTTTTGAAGCGGGTTATATGCCTTTCGAGATGACCGACACCAAAGGCAATTTCGTGGGTTTCGACATTGATGTGGCCAAGGAAATGGCCAAGGCTATGAAAGTGAAGTTCACCCCGGTCAACACCGCCTGGGACGGTATCATCCCCGCTTTGATGACCGACAAATTCGATATCATCATGAGCGGCATGACGGTCACCCAGGAGCGTAACCTGAAAATCAACTTTGCGGATCCCTATATAATCGTCGGACAGACCATTTTGTTGGACAAAAAGTACACAGATGAGGTGAAATCCTATAAAGATCTAAACGATCCCAAGTATATCGTGACGTCCAAGCTGGGCACGACCGGCGAACAGGCGGTGAAGCGGATGATTCCCAAGGCGACCTACAAATCCTTTGAAACCGAAACCGAGGCCGCCCTGGAAGTGGTGAACGGACGGGCCGCAGCTTTCGTATACGACCTTCCTTACAATGTAGTCTTCATGGCGCAGCAGGGTGGCGAAAAGCTGGTCTTTCTGGATGAGCCCTTCACCTATGAACCGCTGGCCTGGGCCGTAAACAAGGGGGATCCGGATTTTTTGAACTGGTTGAACAATTTTTTGAAGCAGATCAAGAATGACGGTCGCTACGACAGAATATACAATAAATGGATTAGATCTACGGACTGGATCAAGGAGGTTCAATAAGAGCCGGGACCCTGCGGGGCCCTTCCCCGCAGGGGGAATTAAATGCTAATTTCGTTGTGTGAAAGGCAAACAGAAGTTTCGGGAAACCATCATGACAAAATCCAATCGGAGGTCACGCCTGGGAAAAGGCCGCTTTTACAATCATATCTGGATGTCGATTTTTTTCCTGTCCTTGCTCGCGGTAATTTCAGGGCTCTATTTCGCGACGCTCAAAGTGGATTATGTATGGCGCTGGTACAGGGTGCCTCGGTATTTTTACTACCAGGAACAGGTTGAAATCCAGGCTTATATCGGGGGGGAAGTATCAGGTGTCACGCCGGAAGGCGATGATGCGGTCGTCGTGGTAAGCGGTGACGGAGAAAAGGAGCGTTACAGGATTCCGTCCGGGACCGTGCTGGTTGATGAAGGAGATTTGATTTTCCCCGGTGATGTCCTCGGCTTCTACGAGCAATCGCGGCCGGGGATCCTTCTGATCGGGCTCTGGATGACCCTGAAAGTAAGCATCATTGCTATTTTTATCGGCATATTCATCGGTCTGGTGGCGGGTCTTTGCCGTATATCTTCCAACCCCGCACTTAAATGGGGTGCGATCAGCTATATAGAGCTTATACGTGGTTCACCTCTTCTTGTGCAGATTTTCATCTGGTATTTTGTTCTTGGAACGCTGATCAACACGCTGCTTGCCCGGGGCGGAATCGATCCATTCCCTCCGATCTGGTATGGGGTGACATCCCTGGCGTTTTTCACCGGTGCCTATGTGGCCGAGATCGTGCGCGCCGGAATCCAGTCCATACACCGTGGTCAAAGCGAAGCCGCCCGGTCCCTGGGAATGAACTATTTTCAGGCGATGAGGCATATTATACTCCCCCAGGCTTTCCGCCGGATACTGCCCCCGCTGGCGGGCCAGTTCATAAGCCTGATAAAGGATTCTTCACTGCTCGGGCTGATCGCGATACGGGAATTGACCAAGGCTACCCGGGAAGTCGTGACCACGTCTCTCCAGCCTTTCGAGTTATGGTTGATGTGCGCCTTTCTTTACCTGATCCTGACTTTCACTCTTTCGATGTTTGTTCAGTACCTGGAGAGAAGGGCGGTGATGTCATGATCGATGTTCAAAACATTTCCAAGACCTTCTACGTAAGCCATGAAGTGAATGCGCTTAAAAACGTGACCTGCCGGATCGAAAGAGGGGAAGTAGTGGTGATAATCGGCCCCTCGGGCTCAGGAAAAAGCACCCTTCTCCGGTGTCTCAACCGGCTCGAGGAAGCCGATGAAGGGCATATTTTCGTTGACGGAGTGGATATTCTTGACCGAAAAACCGACATTAACCGGGCGAGGGCTGAAATGGGCATGGTTTTTCAGTCTTTCAACCTGTTCCCCCACAAGACGGTTTTTGAAAATGTGACGCTGGCCCAGTGCGTGGTCAGGAAAAGATCGAGGAGCGAGTCCGAAAAAAAGGCGATGAGTCTTCTCAGTAAGGTCGGTATTTCTGACAAGGCACGGGTTTATCCCGATCAGCTTTCCGGCGGGCAACAGCAGCGGGTCGCGATAGCAAGGGCACTCGCAATGGACCCTAAAGTCATGCTTTTTGACGAACCCACTTCCGCATTGGATCCGGAAATGATCGGGGAGGTGCTGGACGTTATGAAGACACTTGCCAGGGAAGGCATGACGATGGTCGTTGTTTCCCACGAGATGGGCTTTGCCCGTGAAGTTGCGGACCGGATGATTTTCATGGATGAGGGGTCGATAATCGAAGAGGGGACCCCCGAGCAGATATACAGCCGTCCCACGCAGGCGCGTACAAAGCTTTTTCTGAGCCAGATTCTGTAACATACCCGGTCTGAAAGCTTTTTATGAGAGCAGCAAGGAAAATAATCGTTTTTTCTTCGCTCTTTCTGCTGATCCTGGCAGGGTTGCTGGCCGCCGCCGTTTATCTCTACAGGAATCCGGAAATTGTCGCGGCGCATGCCGAACAATATTTTTCCAATGCCCTCGGACTCGATATCCGGTCAGGCCGCGTGGAATGGTCGCTTCGCCCGTTACGAATCGAGGCGGGGGAGGTCAGCATTTCATCTCTTTCGAAACCGGGCGCTTTCCAGCTTGAAATTCAGGAAATAGGCTGCGGGATGCATCTTGACGGACGATTCGGCCGCCGGGTGCTGGTTGTCGATTATATCAGGGCGGTGGGGATGTCTGTGGAGATCCAGGACATGGATTTCGGCGACCCTGGAGAGCGTTCTAAAGGCGAAAACGCTTTGGAAGGGCTACTTGGAAGGTTGGCCGGGTTTTTCCTGTTCAGGGATATTTCCATCGGGGAAATTTCGATTGAAGAAGGCGATGTCCATGCGCGGTTTGAGGATGTCGATTTTACTATGTCCAGGCTTTCCGCCCGCCGCGGCCCTGACGGCCCCATAGAAATAGCAGGTGAAGCCGGTATCCGGATGCCGCTTATCGGTCTGGAGCTTGCCATGCCGGATGTCCGTCTGGCCTTGCCTCCCGGTATTTCGTTCCCTTCCGTACGTGTTACAGCGGATCTCGAGATAAACGATGCCAAAGTGGAAACCACGCAGATGAGTCTCGATGGAGTTTGCGCCCGGTTTGATCTCGATGCGGATTTCGTTGAAAAGTCGGTTACCGCTTCGAAAGCTGTGGTTTCAGTCGGCAATGTACTGAAATTCAACGGGAGCTTGGAAGGCCGCCTCAAACCCCGGCCGGCGTTCGGGATAGCCGCTGAAAGGTGTGCCATCGAGCTTTCAGATTTTCTTTCCATCATGCCTCTGTTCACCGTCGGTGGATTGCCTCAGTTGAAGGCGGACGGGATCCTTTCCGTATCCGGCCGCGCAGGGGGGGCGATTGTCAATGAAAGATGGAACCTGGAGGGAAACTTCGAAGCTCTGCTGGAAAAAACAGTTTTTTCCTGGAAAACGGCTGGCGGTGATTTGAGAGGGGTCGTTTCCGGAGCTTCAGACTTTTTGTTGGACTCCGGGGGATTTCCGGCCATCACCCGTGCCGGGATGGTGATTTCGGAAGGAATGTTTTCAAACGATGCCGCGGTCGTTGAGTTTACTGGTCTGGAAATGCATTTTTCAGGAAGACACCCGGCATATGAAATCGAGCGGTTCGCGGCCCGAATTCCACGGGCGGATTTGTATATGCCGGGCAACCGCCTCACCCTCGAAAATATTTATGTCGCGGGCTCCGGGTCCAGCGTAGATTTCGATACGCTTTCCGTGGATTTCCCGGATGTTTCTATTTCACTGCAGCCGGCCGGGAATTTTTCGGCCCGCGCACGAATTCGTCCTGGAGCGTCTCATATCTCAGTCGTCGGTAAGGATGCCGGCCTGATCCAGCTTGCCGGCAGATTCGGACTGGTGCCGGTGGGCTGGGATGTCTATGGAACGGAT
Source organism: Desulfobacteraceae bacterium (assembly GCA_011048855.1). Next base: position 7,726 of record DSCZ01000629.1, read on the forward strand.
GAGATCCAGATCGAAGCATCCCTGGATTCTGAACATCATATGGCCCTGAAAGGGAAAATTAAGCTCGAATCGGTTTCTTTTGAGGATCCCACCGGCCGTTTTATCGGTGAAGGGCTGTCCGCGTGGCTTGCTTTCGACGGCACCGCGGATATGGAGTCTGGCTTTATTTCCGGGGAATTGTCCGCAGGTGCTGGGGACGGCGAGGTCCTGTTCGACTTGTTTTACATGGACCTCGGGCGGAATCCGTTCAGGGCGGGTGGAGCCGTGGAATTTTTTATAAGCGAACGGCGCGCCCGGGTGGCCCGGTATGGGCTGGGATTCGAAAATCTGTTCGATTTCGTGGTTGAAGGAACCGCCGTCGCCCGCTCCATTCCATCAGGCCGGCTGGATCTACATCTTTCGCCGGCCTCTTTGTCCCCGCTTTATGATTTCCTGGTCAGGGGACCGTTCGGAAGGCGAATACCGTTTCTTAACGGCTTGCGGCCCGAAGGAATGATTTCTGCAGAGCTGGAACTTTCAGGCACACCTGTTGCGCTGTCCGTAAGGGGAGGGATAAAGCTGCGCAGCGGCAGTTTTTCCTTCACGGAAAAGGAAATGTCCGGCCGTGGTATAAGCCTTGATCTCCCGGTGTGGATCGAGACCGGTTCAGGGGGGAAAAGGGTCATCGCCGGTGTTGAACCGCTGTCGGGCCGGTTTTCGGTTGCTGATCTTCGAATGCCGCTTCTGCCTGCGCAGCATTTCGATTTTACCCTCGAGGCCGCTCCGAACCGCATTCGCATCCCG
>DSCZ01000098.1 GCA_011048855.1 Desulfobacteraceae bacterium
GTCCCCAATCGCTTCGCTTTGGGTCCCCGGTTTCTTGATCTTGGACAAAATGCCTCATTTCCGATCTGGAAACTTCGCTGTGTCCATCCGGCATTTCCGGATGGAAACACAGATGATGTCTTGTTGATTTTCAAATTGATTGGAAGTATATTTACATGTTAATAGCATGCCGTACCAAGGAAATCTCGAATAGCGATTCAGGGATCACCTATCACCTCCTAGTCAGAGGTGTTGAAGGAGTAGTGGGTCTTTCTTTGCAATAATAACAGGGAATATGCACAATGTCTCTTTCTGCTACAAACCTGAAAGTTTATGTCCATCCGAAAATTGGGGCAAGGAACCCAAAAATTTATAGAGGGGAAGGGAGCATGGTGTTCAGATACTTTCGTATTTTCAGCGTCGTGTTGTCAATTTCGTTCATCGCGGTTTTTTCTGGTAGTTCTTCGGCGTTTGGAGAGGGTTCGGTTTCATCGCCGGAAACAGAGAGGGCGGGGTTACGGTTGAGCCTGGATGATCTGATAAAGAGGGTTCATGAGAGAAATGAACGGATACATTATCAGCAGCTGGAATGGGGTATCAGCCAGGATGCAGTTAAAGACGCGAAAGGGATTTTTGAGCCCCAACTGGTGACATCGTATCTTCATGATAAAAGCCATATCCCTAAAACAATCGAAGATTATTCGAGCCTCGGTTTCATAGATTCGGAAAACGACACATACTGGAAACGAAACAACGAATACAATGCTGCAGTTGAGAATATTCTGCCGACCGGCGCTCAGGTCCGCGTGGGTTATTCATTGAAGGAGCTTCAGAGCAGTATGCTCAACTCCAGCGCAACCGACGCCCAGTATCAAACCTTCGTTGGCGGCAGCGTTGTACAACCGCTGCTCAAGAATGCCGGAATCGGTGTTACGATGGCCAGTGTTCGTGTGGCGGAGGCAGATTCGGACATGGCGATGCAGGGCTACCGGAGGGAAATGCTTCAGGTGGTGGCGGAGGCCGCCTCCGCTTACTGGAATCTGTGCCTGGCCCAGGAAAAATTGAAAGTCAGGCGTGAATCGGTGAGAATTGCAGGAGAGATTTTGCGGGACAACCGTGAACGGGTCCGGACCGGCAAGATGGCTCAAACCGAGGTAATGGAAGCTGAAGCCGGCCTCGCCCTTCGAAAATCCCTGGAGATCGCCGCAAAACAGGAATTGATTTCAGCCGTGAACAATATCAAGACGTTGTTTTCGTTATCGACCGATGAGTCGGAAGAATTAATTGTGGCCGTGGACGCCCTCGCTCCCCGGGACATCATTAATGTCGATTTCGAAAGCAGTTACCGCATGTCTCTCAAAATGCGCCCCGAATATATTTCAACCATGAGGAAGATCGAACGGGAAGGCATCAGAATTGCCTATGCCGAGAATCAGAGATGGCCCCAACTGGATCTCAAGGCCAGTTACGGGATCAACGGCCTGGATGATGCGAGTCCCAGGGGCTCCTGGAGTATGGCCAAAGACAGGGACTATGAAAGCTGGACTGTCGGCCTCGAACTCCGAATACCGCTGATGGGCGGGCGAAAGGCTAAAAGCGAGCTTGCAGCGGCAAAAAAGAGGAAAGAGCAGACATTGCTGGAACTGAAAGCCACCGAGGTGGCCCTTGCAAACGCGGTGGACACGTCGATCAAAAACGTCCGGAATGCTCTTTCACAGGCGGATAGCTACGCGGAGGCTGTAAGGCTCAACGAACATCTGCTGAAGGTGGAACTGGCACGGTTGAATGCGGGTATAAGCAACAGCCGCCTGGTTCTCGATCGGGACGAAGAATTGAACAGGGCCAAAGAATATTATCTGGAAAGCCTTGTGAACTTTGAAAAGGCCTTCATCGCGCTCAGGGCGGTTCAAGGCAACCTGCTCAGGAATTACGGAATCGATATCATGGAGGAGTCATGAAAACAGCAGTTTTTGGCAGATATAGCCGCGCAAATTCATTCCTTTTTTTTCTGATCTTTTTTTGCGCTTTTGCATTGATGGATTCGTTTACCTGTAGGACAGCGTTTGCGCAGAAGTCTGAGTTGATTGCCGGGATAACAGAGCCGATCAACGATGTGACCCTGAGCCTTTCGGTTCCCGGAATCGTTTCCAAAATTTTTGTCAGGGAAGGTGACCAGGTAAGCAAAGGTCAGATTCTTCTTCACCTGGACAAACGCGCGGAAGAGCTGGAAGTGTTCCGCAGAAAAGTAATCTGGCAAAGCAAGGCTGAAGAGGAGGGGGCAATTGCCCGGGCTCAGACGTTGAAGGAGATTTATGAGTCCACGTTGAATCTGTATGAAGCGACAAAATCCGTCAGTGCCGAAGAGTTGAAGAAGAGCCACCTGGAATTTATACTTGCGGTGGCTGAAAGGGACCGGATCGCTTCCGCTGAAAAGAGAGAAAAGATAGAGTATGATATAGCCCTGGAGATTCTCGAAAAGCGGAATCTTCGTTCACCCGTTGACGGTATCGTGATAAAGCTTTTTTATGAAGTGGGCGAGAGCTGCGAGGAGCATCAGCCGCTGGTTCGTGCCGTTGACACCAGCCGTGGGCGTTTTGTATGCAACCTCGATGAAAGCGTCGGAAGAATGCTTAAGAAGGGACAAGAGGTGGATCTCATGATTGGCTCGGGTCTCAACCCGGCGCCAAAGAAGGGGGTGGTCTCCTTTATATCTCCTGTAGTCGATTCTGCCAGCGGTCTTATGGAGGTGAAGGTGGAGTTCGACAACGAGGACGGCACAGTCCGGCCTGGTTTGGCGGGGGCGATGGTGTTCGATTTACCGTGAAAAACGGCTTCGCTGTTTCTTTTGGCACCGGCCGTCCTGAAAATTTGTTGAGGCGGCTTCATCAATCCTAAGCATTCATTTTTTTCTATTATCCATGAGGTTAACCGACGCAGGTACTGACCCTATGCTGCACACCCAAAGAGAATACGAAAATCCGGAAGCCAGGATGGAACAATTGCTGCGCGCCCTCGATCAGGTGAGGCATTTCGAGGGGCAGCCGCAGGAGTTCTGGCCTGCTTTCCTGGAAACGGCGTCGAACGTGGCGGGGGCACGCTTCGGCTTTCTGTTGATACAGGCCCAGGGAGAAGAGACCTGGCGGACCATTTCCCTGTGGCCTGGAGGGGGAGCTGCTGAAGTCCGCAGGCTGGGGCTGGGACCGGCTGTCGAGCAGATCGCGGATAAGTCCGGAGTCGATGGACAGGCCTGGGCGTCTTCTGATTTACCGGGAGCAAAGATCCCTGCGGGGGTCGTTTTGGGAATTCGACTGGAACTGCAGGATGAAACCCGGCGGAGCGTCATTGTATTTTATGTGGAAGGCGCCGGAGTGGATTCCGTGAACGAACTGCTGCTGCGGCTTCATCTCGTGGCTGATATTCCTTTCACGTATCAGATGAACCGAATGGCTCTTCAGGCCAGGGAAGACGTGGTTCAGTTTGCGGAAGCGCTGGATCTGATGGTCGTGCTCAATGCTGAAAAGAAGTTCATGGGGGCTGCAATGGCCCTATGCAATGAAGTAGCTGCCCGGTACCGCTGTCAGAGAGTGTCTTTGGGTTGGCTGAAAGGGGCATACGTTCGCATCCAGGCAATAAGCCATCTGGAGCGGTTTGAGAAGAAAATGGATTTGGTTCAGGCACTTGAAGCAGCTATGGAGGAGGCTTTTGACCAGGATGAAGAGATACTCCGTCCCCGGCCTGAAGGTGCGTTCACCGTCGTAAGGGATCACGAGGCCTACTGCCGTGCCCAAGACACCGAACACATGGTTTCGTTGCCGATCCGGGAGGATGAAGAACCGGTTGCTGTTCTCAGCTGCGAACGCACAGAGCAGTTTTCTGAAGCCGATTTGAGAGGCCTGCGGGTTATCTGTGATCAGGCTGCCCGCCGTATGGCGGATCTCAAAAGACACGACAGGTGGTTCGGGGCCAAAGCGGTTTCCTCTATCAGGTCAGGCCTTGCATGGGTGCTGGGGGTGGAGCATACTTTCCCGAAGCTCCTGGGGTTGATTCTGGCGGGAGCGCTTGCTTTCGCGATTTTCGGGCAATTGAATTACCGTGTCGAAGGCAATTTTATCGTGCGAACCGATGACCTGGCTTATCTGCCGGCACCATTCGAAGGCTATATCAGCGAGGTTCATGTCAAGGTGGGAGACCTGGTTTCCCGCGGGAATCCCTTGCTTTCGCTGGACACGCGCGAACTTCTTCTCGAGGAATCCAACGCCCTTGCCAACCAGCATCGATATTCCCGTGAAGCCGAAAAGGCGCGCGCCCAGAACGCCCTTGCGGACATGAGGATCGCACAGGCTCTGGTCGCCCAGGCCGAGGCGCAACTGGATCTCGTGCGTTATCACCTTGAAAACGCCCATATTCGGGCACCGTTCAACGGCATTATCGTGGAAGGAGACCTGAAGGAACTGCTGGGTGCGCCGGTCAGGAAAGGCGATGTGCTGTTTAAAGTGGCCCGTCTGGCCGAGTTGTATGCGGAAGTCGAGGTCAGGGAGCGTGATATTCACGAGATCTCTGTGGGGTCCGACGGCCAGATTGCATTTGTCAGCCAGCCGAAATTGAAATTTCCCATTCATATTGAGCGCATCGACCCCGTAGCGCTGCCAAGGGAGGAAGGCAACGTGTTTCTTGTAAGGGCAAGCCTTCCTGAAGAGATCCCTACGTGGTGGCGCCCTGGGATGAGCGGCATGACCAAAATCAATGTGGGGAAAAGAAATGTTCTGTGGATCGTGACGCATCGGACCGTGGATTTCTTCCGGATGCTGCTGTGGTGGTGATATGACAAAACCCGGAAGAACGTTCAGCGAATCCTGGCATCGAATATCCAGGCTTAAAATAAGCCTCGGTCCGACCGTTAAGGCACGAAAACAGCTTTTCCGCGGCGAAATCTGGTACGTCCTCTACGACCCTTTCAACAACCAGTATTTTCGTCTTCGCCCTGAAGCATACGAGTTCGTGGTTCGGCTGCGCCGGGACCGCACGGTTGAGGAGGTATGGGAGGAATGCCTGCGTCGAAATCCGGAAGGAGCCCCCGGCCAGGAGGATGTACTTCAGCTTCTGACACAGCTCTATTTCGCGAATTTGCTGTATTTTGACGTTCCCGCCGACAGCGCCAAGTTGTTCGACCGTTACAAGAAGCGCCGGCAGCGCGAGGTTCGTTCCAAGCTGCTGAGCATTATGTTTTTCAGGCTTCCGCTGCTGGACCCCGAGTTTATGCTTCGTAAGATCAAGCCGTTGCTCAAACTCATCGTGGGCCCCCTAGGTGCGGTCATCTGGCTTGCGGTGGTGGCGGCAGCGGTAAAAGTGGTTGTCGACAATTTCGATACGGCTACTTCCCAGATTCAGGGAATTCTTTCGCCGGCGAACCTGCCCTTGCTGTACCTCGGGCTTGTCATTGTAAAGACGATCCATGAATTCGGCCACGCATTCGTCTGTAAACGCTTTGGTGGAGAAGTTCACGTTATGGGCGTGATGCTTCTTGTGTTTACGCCCCTTCCATACATCGACGCCACGTCGAGCTGGTCCTTCCGGAGCCGATGGCATCGGGCACTTGTGGGTGCTTCGGGAATGATCGCCGAGATATTTGTCGCAGCACTGGCTGCGTTTTACTGGGCTCATTCGGCACCAGGCACGTGGAACAGCATCGCCTACAACATGATGGTGATTGCTTCGGTGTCCACGGTGCTGTTCAACGCAAACCCGCTTCTTCGGTTCGATGGCTATTATATTCTTTCGGATCTTCTGGATATCCCCAATCTGCATACCAGGTCCACCCGCCATCTGCGACACCTCTGCGAATATTACCTGTTCGGTTACCGTGATTCGAGCAGCCCGGCGGAAACCGGAAAGGAAGCTTTCTGGCTGACTGTATTCGGCATCCTGAGCGGAATATACAAGGTGGTGGTGTTCGCTGGAATCATTCTGTTCGTTGCGGACAAGTTTCTCCTTCTGGGCTTGATGATGGCTTTTTTCTGCATTTTTGCCTGGGGAGTGGTACCTCTGTACAAATTTGTGGTCTACCTGGCATCCAGCCCGAGGCTTGCCAGGAACCGGGTGCGTGCCGTGGGGGTGAGCCTGTTGCTTTTCTGTACGATTTTCGGCCTGTTGGGTTTTTTTCCGGCGCCTAATCGTTTCAGGGCCCCAGGAGTTCTTGAGTCGGTCAACTATGTCCGTGTGGTCAACGACGCGCCGGGCTATGTGCTGGAAGTGGCGGTTCCTTCCGGATCGGAAGTAGCTCCCCGAACCCCGTTGATGGTGTTCGGAGACAGGGAGCTTGAGTTGGAAATCCAGCGATTTCAGGCACAACGGGACGAAACTTTTGCGATGGAATTGAGAGCCCGCACCGAGAGGGTGGCCGACGTGGAACCCATTTTAAAACGTTTGGAGACCATCGAAGCAAACCTTAAAAATCTCGAGCGACAGAAGGCGGAATTGACGGTCCGTGCACGGCAGCAGGGCATATGGGTTTCACCGCAAAGCACGGAAATGGTGGGGACTTGGCTTCCCAGAGGCACGGTGCTCGGTGAGATTGTGGATCCATCCAGTTTCCGTTTTTCTGCAGTGGTATCCCAGGAAGAGGCCGCCAATCTGTTTGTGGATCAAAAAATGACACAAGCCGAGGTCCGACTGTACGGACAGGTGGCAGGAAATGTTGATGTCACCGGGGTGAGTATCATTCCATTCCAGCATGAAAGACTTCCCTCTGCTGCCCTTGGCTGGCGGGGAGGTGGGCAGGTCGCCGTCTCGCCTTCCGATGAGCAAGGCGTGCAGGCGGCGGAGCCTTTTTTTCAGATATATGCTTTTACCCGGGCACACGAAGATGTAATGTTTTTTCATGGAAGGACCGGCAAACTTCGGTTCACTTTGAATTCCGAGCCGCTTCTGCTGCAATGGGGGAGAAAATTGCGGCAACTTCTCCAGAAGAGGTACCAGATCTGATGCTTCCGACCCATGATTACCGCCGCACTCAAATTATCACTCCGGAGAAGCTTCATCAGGGACTCGACGGTATGGTGTACGGACTTGTGGGTCAGTACAAAAGATTCCCCCTTCGCCGGAGAAGATATCGCAGAAGGGCCGAGGAGATTTCAGGAAAATCACTCGAGCTGAGGAACATTTCAGATCGGAGATTGCGCAACCGTATGGAAGATCTGGCGGGGGAGTTCCGCCGGGTTGGAAGGCCTCATTACAAAGCGGTTGAAGAGGCTCTTGCCATGCTGGTGGAGACGGCTCAACGAACTCTTGGGTTGCGGCCTTTCATGGTGCAGGTATGGGGAGCGTTGGCTCTCCACGATTGCTACCTGATTGAGATGGCGACGGGTGAGGGCAAGAGTCTCACGGCATGTCTTGCAGGAGTTCTTGCAGGATGGAGCGGAAGGCCCTGTCATATCGTAACTATAAACGATTACCTGGCAAACCGGGATGAAAATGAAATGAGGCCTTTTTATTCCTACTGCGGGGTCAGTGTCGGCAGCGTAACCGGGCAGATGGATCCCCGTGAACGCCGTGATCAGTACAGTAGGGGGGTCGTGTATACCACCAGCAAAGAGTTGGTGGCCGATTTTCTGAGGGACCGCATCATTCTGGGGCAGTACCAAAACGCCGGGCGCAGGATGCTGCGAAGTTTATTGCTGACTGGAAAGCGGGCGTTTCAGAATTTGGTCCAGCGGGGGATCGATACCGTTATCGTTGATGAGGCCGACAGCCTGCTGATCGATGAGGCAGTGACGCCTTTGATTATTTCGAGGGCACAGGAAAATCGACCACTTGTGGATGCCTGCGCATCAGCGTATACGGCGTGTCGAAACCTGGTTTGTGGTACCGATTACAAAGTGGATTTTAAGTATCGTGAGATAAGGCTGACGAAAGAAGGGAAGAAGAGCATAGAAGCATCGGCCGACCTGCTGCCGGCCATCTGGCAGGGGGCCTCCCGCCGCGAGGAACTGGTTTTGCAGGCTCTGACAGCCAGAGAGTTCTATGACCGTGACAAACAATATGTGGTACAGAACGGCAAAGTGGCGATCGTCGACGAGTTCACCGGGAGGTTGATGGCCAACAGGACATGGCGGCACGGGCTTCATCAGTCCGTTGAGGCGAAAGAAGGCCTGGAGGTCAGCAACCCCAGCGAAACACTTGCACGGCTCAGTTTTCAGAGGTTTTTTCGTTTTTTCAGAAAACTTTCAGGTATGACGGGCACCGCCAGTGAAGCCGGCGGAGAATTCTGGCATATCTACGGGTTGCTGGTTATGGCTGTTCCAACGAACCGTCCATGTGTCCGAAAAGAGTTGTCTGACCGTATCTTTGCGGTGGAAGAAGAAAAATGGTCCGCTATCACCAACGATATCCGCAGGCTTCATGAAACCGGGCGCCCGGTCCTCGTGGGTACCCGCAGCGTCAAAGCCAGTGAGAAACTAGCGGTGATGCTGCAGGCGGAGGGCCTGGAATTCAATCTCCTGAACGCCGTTCGACACAAGGAGGAAGCACGTA
>DSCZ01000572.1 GCA_011048855.1 Desulfobacteraceae bacterium
ATATGGAATGTGAAGCGACAAGCGACGGCATGCATTATGAGGGAACCTGCATCAGGCCTCCCAGTGAGGCGATGAGCATACTGCTTCAGGTCACTACGGGCTGCTCCCACAATAAATGCACATTCTGCGGCACCTACAATGACAAACGGTTCAGGATAAAAGACAACGACATAATCATGTCGGATATCCTGTTCGCGTCAAAATACATGAAACGCCAGGACCGTGTGTTTCTGATGGACGGGGATGCATTGATCATTCCCCAGAAACGCTTGCTATGGATACTTGAACAGATCGAAACCCACCTCCCGTGGGTCCGCAGGGTGGGCGCCTATGCCAATGCAAAAAGCATATCCATGAAAACTCCCGAACAGCTGGCGGAACTGAAGAAGCACCGGTTGGGGATACTTTACCTGGGGGTTGAAAGCGGGGACGACAGGGTTCTTGAAGCCGTACGCAAAGGCACTTCCGCGGACAAACTCGTCGAAATGGGGCGAAGGGTGAGAGCGGCCGGTATGAAATTATCGGTTACGGTGCTGCTGGGTATCGCAGGAAAGGAACGCTCACTGGAACACGCCAGGGCCACCGGGAAGGTTCTGTCCAGGATGGACCCCAACTACGTGGGTGCCCTGACGGTGATGTTTATCCCGGGCACTCTCCTTTACGACGATCACCTGGCAGGAAGATTCGAACTGCCGTCACAGCACGGACTCCTTATGGAGCTCAGGGAAATGATCGCACATACCGATCTTTCAAGAGGTCTTTTCTTCTCGAATCACGCTTCCAACTATCTTCCCATCAAGGCCAGGCTTCCTGCCGGCAAGCAGGAGGCACTGGACCTCATAGACAACGCACTTGAAGGAGACGTGGCCCTTAAGCCCGAATGGATGAGAGCGCTTTAAGCAACGGGCCTGTAATCCTTTATCCGCTCCGGATGACAGTAGCAATTGAATGATCCTTTTTTACAGTGGCCGATCACCGTCAAGCCACTCCGTCTACCCAGCTCGACCCCGTCATAGGTGGCCGCTGCAAGCGATGCGATCAGCGGAATACCCGATGCGGCGGGTTTTCTTACCATGTCGGCGGCAAGCCTGCCGGCCACCGCGAGCCACGAATGCTTCAGCTCAGCCCCTGCCCGAATCGCACCTCCAACTGTTTTATCCACGGCGTTGTGGCGTCCTATATCCTCGCAGCCGAAAACCTCCTCGCCTTCGGCCGTGAACAAAACCGCGCAGTGGGTTCCACCGGTTCGCCTGTGGATCGGCATTTTATCAAGCGATTTCATGCAGCGGAAGACCACCTCGCTTGTAACCAGCGGTCCGGGCCGCAAAGCGCCCGGCTTCTTAAGTGTCTTGGGCCGGGGCTCCAGCCGGGTAGCCCCGGTGGACTCCAGAACCGCGGTTTCGTTCCCAGGGGCCACTAACGACCGCGAAGGCGAGCAGAACACAGAGGCCGTGCCGCCTGACACTTCAATCGACCGGATATCCCCCGGGCCTTCGATAAACCCTTCATTCACCAGGAAACCCACGACGAACTCCTCAAGGCGGTAAGGAGAAAGAACAACCCTGACGATAGGCACCCCGTCGAGCTGAACCAGGAGGGGGTGCTCTCGTACGCAATCATCCATCGTCGATCGAAATCCGCCGCTCGAATCGAACCGGACGATCGGCTGCACCGAAACAACTCCCTCCACTGCTTTCCCATTGAAATCCATTCCACGGCCCTCAGTCGAATATCGCATCAATGAATTCATCCGGATCGAAGCGCCTCAGGTCATCGGCCTTCTCTCCCACCCCAATGAACAGGATCGGAATCTGCAACTGGTGGGCGATTCCTATCACCACGCCTCCCTTGGCGGTTCCGTCCAGTTTTGTAAGCACGATTCCGGTAACCTTGATGCGTCTGTTAAACGTCTCAGCCTGCGCGATCGCGTTCTGGCCCGTAGTCGCATCGAGCACCAGCCACACTTCATGGGGTGCTCCAGGCTGTTTCCTGCCCGTCACCCGGTGAACCTTCTCGATTTCGTCCATCAGGTTCTTGTTTGTGTGCAGGCGGCCTGCGGTGTCTATCAAAACGATGTCGGTTCCCCTTGCATTCGCGGCGCTCAATGCATCAAAAACCACCGCAGAAGGGTCGGCCCCGGTTTCCTGGCGTACGATATCTGCACCCACCCGCTGGGCCCAGAGACAGAGTTGTTCAACTGCAGCGGCACGGAAGGTATCAGCAGCCACGAGCATCACCCGTTTGCCGTTGTTGATAAACCGGTGGGCGACTTTAGCTATTGTTGTGGTTTTACCAACCCCGTTCACCCCCAGCACCAGGATCACACGGGGTTCTCCAGGTGCAGGCCCTGCAAGTTCCCGGTCGGGAATCTCCAGAAGCATCCTGACATGCTCCTTTATTGCCTGTTTCAAAGCTTCAGGATCTCGGAGCTCCTTTCGCGCCACCTTTTCCTGGACCGATGTAATTATTTCTTCCGCCGCCGCCACACCGACATCCGAGGTAAAAAGCACCTCTTCAAGCTCCGCCAGAACTTCCCCGGTAATTTCCTTTTTGCCGATAAGAATCCGGTCCAGACGACCGAAAATCTGCGCCCGGGTCTTCCCCAGGCCCTGTCTGAGCCGTCCGATAATGCCCGGACGCTCCTCAGCCGGCGTGGTTTCGCCTTCCTGTTTCTTCTTGAAAAAAGATATCATTTCAACATCAAACCTCATATGGAAAAAGTCAACCCGCTACGGGCTGCTCTTCTGCTTACCTTCAACCGTCCCGGAGTGCAAGAGTAAATATGGCGGATTAGCTGTCAATTGAGGTTGGGAGACTGCCTGGAAGAAGCTGACAGTTCTTCATGTTCCAGGTCTCTGAGATCAACGGCCACAGTTTTCGAGACACCGGCGTTTTCCATCGTAACACCGAAAAGACGGTCCGCGATTTCCATGGTCCTGCGATTGTGGGTGACCATAATCACCTGTGAATTGAGTTTGATTTCCTTGAGTAAATCATTGAACCTGAGCAGGTTGGTTTCGTCGAGGGGGGCGTCCACCTCGTCGAGCAGGCAAAACGGGCTGGGTCTGATCATGTAAATCGCAAAAAGCAGCGCCATCGCCACCAGGGCCTTCTCACCGCCAGACAATAATCCCATGTGCACGAATTTTTTCCCGGGGGGCTGGACCTCCACCAGAACACCGCTTTCGAGGGGGGATGACTCATCCGTCAACTTGAGGTTTGCAGAGCCTCCGGAAAACAATATCGGGTAGATTTCCTTAAGCTTTGCGTTCACCGCATCGAAGGTTTCCCGGAATTTTTCGAGTGACGTTCTGTTGATTTTCCGGATAGCCGAGGTCAATGCCTCGATGGAATTCAACAAATCGTCCCGTTGGTCCGTAATAAAATCAAAACGTTCTTTCAAAGCTTCGTGTTCTTTGATCGCCGTAAGATTCACTTCTCCCAACTTTGAACGAGATTCTTTCAATTCTTCCAGACTGCTCTCCAGCAGGCCGGGACCGGACTCTTCATCGATATAGCGGGTGTAGTCCCCGGCGAGATCGATATCAAACTTCTCTTTAGCAGCCTCGACAATTGAATTCATCTTGAATGTCAGCTCCGAATGTTCGAGCCTGGCGGTGCCGATCCGGCTTCTGAGTTCTTCCAGCTGTTTTCTTACCTGTTCCACCTGCCTTTCTTCCTGTTTTACAACAAGCAAGGATTCCTGACGGTCCCTCTCAGCATCATCGACAGCGTTACGGGCCTCTTCAAGGCGGTCGTATGTACCGTGGAGCTGGTTTCGTATGCTTTCACGCTTTTTTTCGTACCCCTCACACTCAGCGCGCCCGGAAACAATCTCTTCCTCTATCTTACTTATCCGTTCTCCTGATTCTTTCATATACTCTTCAATGCGCGCGATTTCTCGTTTCAAACCGCGTTGCTCTTCGGCTTTCACTTTGACTTCGGTTTTCAGCCTAGCCAGATCGTCCCGGAGTTGCTCGAATTCACGCTCGCATTCCTTGAGTTCTTTTTCCTTTCGGCTGAAGACCTCCTGCTCTCTCACCCGTAGCTGCCTGCAGGCATCCAGTTCGTTCCCCAGCCGGGCCAGAGCTTCACCCTGGCGGACGCTTTCCTTTTCTTTCGTCTTCAGTTCTTCGGAAATCCCTGCCAGCAAATGCTCGACCTGGTCCATTTCCTGCCCGAGTCTAAAAAGCTTCTTGTCACATTCATTGACCTGATCACGACGCTCGTATTTACGCTCCTCTATTACGGTCAGAGTCTCCCGCCTTTCATCTATATCCTGCCCGAGCCGTTCCACGGCGCCCAGGGCTTCCGAAACCTTTCTGTCCAGCAACACAGCCCGCTTTTCCAGCTCCAATATTTCCCGTTTCCGTGCCAGGATGCCCTGCGAACCTCGTCCTGCAGCACCACCGCTCACAGTACCCGCCCGGTCGACAAAGTCTCCATCCGGCGTGATAAAAGAAATGCCGGCGGTGTCCTTGAACCACAGGCTGGTTGCTTCATCGAGATCCCCGACCAGGGCGAAACCTCCCAGCAGTGCATTTATCAAAGGCCGGTATTCCTCACTCGCTTCAACCAATTCATTTAAATAAGTAAGTCCCGAGGGCCGATCCAGAGTCATACCCCCGGTTCGGTAATCCTGCACAGGGACAAAGCTGCTTTTCCCCTTGCCTTTCGCTTTCAAATAACCGACGCCTTTCAAACCATCGTGATATGAAGTCACAATGACACACTGCAGTTTATCGCCGAGTGCAGCCTCTACAGCCCGTTCGTGCTCGGGCGCCACACCGATAAAGTCGGCCAGCAGACCTTTAATCTCGCCCGAAAGGCTCTCCTGGAGATCACCGGCTTTCATGATCGTACGCACACCAACCTGATACCCCTCATAGTTTTCCGCCAGGGCCTGAAGGCTCGTAAGGCGCGAACGACACGACACGCGTTCGTCTTCAAGGGTTTTCAGGTCATGTTCGTTTCGATGAAGCAGCTGCTCGATTTCCTCGATATAATCCCGGTGCTCCGCCGCCTCTTCTTCGAGTTCTTCCAGGCTCCGCGAATTTTCCTCCCTGATCGCCATCTGCCTGTCAGCCGCTAAACCCAGGGTTTCCCTGCGTCTTTCAAGTTCCCCAAGCTCCTTTTGAAGCCTTGAAACCGCGTCGGTTATTTGATCCAGCATTTTACGCAGATAACCAGACTCATGCGTCAGGCTCATCTCCTTCCTGGACCCCTCCCCTAACTTTGAACGAAGCGATTCAAACTGCTCCCTGACCGAAGCAAGAAACGTTCTGCGACTTTTAAGCCGTTGCTCGGCAAGCTCAGCCTCTCTTCCCAGTTTACTGGATTCCTCTCTCAGCCGGTTCAGATTCAGGACGATGCGGGCCTTTTCCTGTTCGAGATCCTTTTGCCGCTGCTCAATCGAATGCTGTTCCTGTCTCAGCCTGCCTTCCAGTTCTTCCTGAGTCCGCAGTTCACCACCAAGGGATTCGATGGCCGCCTCCTGGCGATGGACCTGCTCTTTGATCCTCTCATGGCGCCGACGCAGTTCACCGAGATTCCTGTCTTTTTCCTCCAGGTCAATCTGCATCGATTCGATTCGCGCGAGATGATTGGCGAGCCGGCCGTCTATGACAGTTTCCTGTTCCGCCAGCTCTTCAGCGGCCCGGCGGCTCAGTTTCGAGTCTTTCTGAAGATTGCTGTATTTGTTTGCATGGATTGCCAGTTCCACATCCTGTATCCGTGAGGAGACCTCTTTGTAACGCCTGGCCTTCGCAGCCTGTCTTTTAAGAGAACGCATCTGGCGCCCGACTTCGTTCAGGATGTCCTCCACCCGCTGGAGATTTGTTCTGGTCAATTCGATCTTTTTCTGACTTTCCGCCGCTTTTTTGCGGTATTTGGTTATCCCGGCCGCTTCCTCGATCATCACCCGGGTTTCCTCCGGCCGCTGCTCGACGATGCCGCCTATCTGGCCCTGGCCGATTATCGAGTAGGCCTTGTTTCCCAGCCCGGTGTCCATGAACATCTCGATAATGTCTTTCAGCCTGCACGGAACGTTGTTTATCAGGTATTCGCTGTCCCCGGAACGATAAAGGCGTCGTGTCACCGAAAGTTCGCTCCCGCGTCCGTAAGGACCGGGGAAAGGTGCATCACCGTTTTCAAAAACCAGGCTGACCTCGGCCATGCCCAAGGGTTTCCGCTCACCGGTTCCGCTGAAAATCACGTCTTCCATGCTGCGGCCCCTGAGCTGTTTCGGGCTTTGCTCCCCCAGGCACCACCTGATTGCATCGACAATGTTGCTCTTGCCGCAGCCGTTGGGGCCGACTATCCCGCTTATACCGGCGGGAAACTGGATGTCGACCCGGTCCATTATCGATTTAAATCCCAGGATGGAGAGTTTTTTTATTCGCATGGCCCTCTCAAACTCGCTTATAAGCATTACCGGAAACCAACAGCACCCGTTTTTCATCGAGATCTGCATATCATATCGGGTGATGTTTGTAAAGACCAAATACTATATGATGTATGCATTAAACTTCCACCACCAATATGTGGTAAAAACCGACAACGGCGATGAATCATGTTGACAATGATACCGGCCGCTTCCTATCATCGTCGCCATACTGTTCTATTCCTGAAGTCATGTTGCCTTATAAAAAAAAGGAAAAGAAAAATGGAAAGCCGCAAAAATACCAGCAGATTGCCGATTATAACTCTTGTCATAGTCCTCGGAGCATTTGCAGCCGTCACCAGTCTTATTTACCAAAACATCCTGTTTAAAAATCAGCTGGAAGAAATGGATCGGAATGTTTCAGGGCTCAACACAACCGTCGACAACCTCACGCGCAGTCTCGAAATCTCCAGGGACACGATGCAGCAGAAAGACGTAACAATAAAAAATCTTCAGCAGGTTATTAGCGCCGAAAAACAAATTAAAAACGAAAAAGTCGCATCAGAACAAATCTGGATTGCTTCTTTGATCCTGAGCCTGCAGCCGAAAATCGACCCTGCAGTAGCAGATGTTATTGCTTCTGCGGTGCACAAATATTCCTATAAATACCGCATCCCTCCCGAATTGATAGTGAATGTGGCCATGCGGGAATCCAGTTTCAGGCTGATCCTCGAAAGCAACAAAAAAGCTAAAGGCTTGATGCAGGTGATGGCCTCAGCCCATCCCGAAAAAGTCGAGGCGCTGGGGATTAACCATGAAAACATATTTCACATTGATAATAACATCCACATGGGAACGATGATTCTCTCCGGATACTACGATGCCAAAAACTCCATTTATGGGGCTCTGGAGTCCTACGTCGGCGCCGATCTGAAAAGTTATATCAACGATATTCTGGTGGGTTTTGCAGACACTAAAATCGAACAATTCAGGGCCATGCCCCTGGATGAGCCTAAAAAGGAAAAAGAGGGAGACGGCGAACCCGACAGCGATGAAAAAGGAGGAAGTTCTGCAGCCGTAAGGGAAGAAAAAAGGAGAGACGTAGAAGCATCTGCGGACGTCATTAGGCAAAACGAGGAAAACGCTGCCGAGCCTTTGCAAGATTCCGATGAAAAACTATAGAACGGATTCAGGTCGAAAAAGCTTGACGTTCCCCTCCTAATGTTTAATATTGGATATCTGGTGTTTGGAACCTGCCCTGGTCGTCGCCTGTTAATATTTTGAGCGAGGACCCTCGTATATTATGAGTTATGGAATTAGTTGGAATCTGGCTAAAGTTATCAGTATGATCCGCGAAGAAGCCGACGCTGAATTCATCATGGATGAAACCGGCATAAAGCGAGCACCTCTTCAATCGATCGTCAGCATGCTTAATTTTAAGGATAACAAATTTTATTATATTCGAGGACTATTTAACGATAATTGATTAATATTTGTCATACCAAGTATCTTCACTCAAAAAGATACTTCCCTCTGTAATCCCACAATACCCTTGGGGACAGAAATCCGTGTAGATCATCACATGAGCGTGCACATAACACCTTTCAAGGTCGGCCGTGCCCGCTCCGGGTTCGCCGGTTCGTTCGGCGGAACTTTCGAGCAGGGCGACGATTCTCCGGCGAACATCGTTGCCGGCCAAATAAACAGACGCCGGGTTATATTTCTGGAGGAGTAACAAAAAAATGGATGCAAAAAGACTTCGTGAACTCGAAAAAGAGTTGAAAAAATTGATAGCTCTCAGTGAGCAAGCCCAGGACGAACAACCTGAACGCCAGATCGTTTCCGGTTCCGGGAACGTCATCCGCAGACGGAAAGGTCAGCAGGACCGTCGTATTTCCGCGTAATACGAATACTCTGCCTTTTTCAACGGCTACCGGCCATCCCTCATTAATGAAGATACATTGTGCATGGGACGTATAACTGCTTTTTCAGCCTGCTGGAGTCAAGCTGAAACTCCTTAGTTTCCATCCGGAAATGGTCCTTTTGCCCAATCTCTTCGTCAATCTGCGGACTTGCTTGTGCGACGTACTCCAGTACGTCTCCGCGCAACCCCTTGATTTTC
>DSCZ01000113.1 GCA_011048855.1 Desulfobacteraceae bacterium
ATTTTCATCCTCGGGGGTGGCCAGAATCGGCAATCTGGTCATGTGCGTTTGGACTGGCTGTGTTCCTTGTTCTTTGGTATCTCGTTAAAATGCAACCGGATGAAACAGCCCGATATGAAGGACTCCAAAAAGAAGTGTACAATTTATCCATATCAATAGGAGAATTAACAGATCTTATAAAATCAAATCAAACATTGCTTACAAAAAATCAGGCGAATAATATAAAAAAATTATACATTTCAACCGTTTCAAATGAATTGAATGAAATTATTATCCATAAATTAAGAGACAATAATGTCTCAAAAAGTCGCGATCAACTTATTAAAGATATTGGCGCCGAGATACAAAAAATAATGTCTGATTATGCTTCATTTTTGGATGATCTTATTGAAATGGAACGCTATACTTTACAAGCTGAAATTGCCAAACAAATTCACGGTAAAGATTCATCTCTCGCCTCCCTGTTCTTTCTTGATGTTTTTCTTGAACGAACATCGAACCCTGAACAAAGGACATCCCTTTATCTCCGATGGTTCCACTACCCACGGGAGCGATTAGAGTCATCGCTTTGATAGCGAACTCCGCTCCCATTCCTGGCTTTCCCGAAACCAATCGGTCACACCGGTTTGATAAACCAACCCTATAGTGCAAGGGCTTCACTTGTGAGGAAAAATTAGTGGGTTTGGGCCTGGGTTAGTATCGGACCTGAAATGTGACTCTGTTAGTTGACCCGGCTACGCGAACCAAAATAGTGTCGGGAAGTGACGATAACCTATACGTATCTTTGCCCCGTTTGTACTCAAGGGTGTAATCCGTGATCCGATCACCATCAAAGGTTTTGGTTTTGCTCACCTCCCCCACAGGTGTGGAAGAAATTGTAAAAAAGCAGATGAGGGATAATACCATAAGTGTTTTCATAGATCTCATTTCCACCCGCGGAATGTTCCCTACCGCACCACCCAGAATGCCTTCGATTCTTGTCAATTCGGCGTGCAGTTGTTTTTCCGGTTTAACAGCCCTTTGGCGGCCGTCAAGAAATGGAGAAAGGTCTTGGCCACCCGTTGTTCTGGTTTCGTTTCCACCT
This sequence comes from Desulfobacteraceae bacterium, assembly GCA_011048855.1. Next base: position 1,085 of record DSCZ01000113.1, read on the forward strand.
TTCTCCAGTATCCAGGACAGTATAAACTTTTTTGATTGCCCGGGCGACCTTTTTGTACCGATGCTGAAAGTTTTCCTTGACAGGCTGATTTAGAGAACTTATGAGTGTTCATTATGCATAATTTACCTTCCATCCAGAATTCAGCGCGTATCCATAACCGCGCTTTCCTGACTCCGCCCTGAGCAGCGTTACCGTTCCCCGGCTATCAACAAAACCGCCTTTAAACTTTTAAAATAAAGAAGTTAAAATGGAATCTGTGAATACGAAACTCAGGCGCCGTGAAATTGAGCGTCGCCGCACTTTCGGGATAATAAGCCACCCGGATGCCGGCAAAACAACATTGACCGAGAAAATGCTGCTGTTCGGGGGAGCCATACAGATGGCAGGTTCGGTAAAAGCCCGCAAGGCGAGCCGTCACGCCACAAGCGACTGGATGTCAATCGAGCAGTCCCGGGGAATTTCGGTCACCAGCTCGGTGATGAAGTTCGACTACCGGGGTTACGAGATAAATCTTCTAGACACCCCCGGTCACCAGGATTTTTCGGAAGACACCTACCGTGTACTCACCGCGGTGGATAGTGCCGTGATGGTCATCGACAGCGTCAAGGGAGTCGAGACCCAGACCCGCAAATTGATGGAAGTCTGCAGGATGCGCAACACCCCGATACTGACCTTCATCAACAAGTTGGATCGCGAAGGCATGCCGCCGCTCGACATCCTCGCCGACATCGAGGAAACGCTTCAAATCGAATGCGCCCCGCTTTCCTGGCCCGTGGGGATGGGGAAAGGATTCAAGGGGACCTACAACCTTTATCGCAAGGAACTGACCCTTTTCACTCCCGGCCTGGAAAGGCCGCCGGAAGATGCGCTCACCATCCGGGATCTGGACGACCCGCTGCTGGATGAGCTCCTGGGTAGCCGCGCGCGGGAGTTGCGCGATGATATCGCACTGATCGAAGGAGCCGCCAATCCTTTCGATCTGCAGGACTTTCTCAAAGGAAGCCAGACTCCTGTCTTTTTCGGGAGCGCCGTCAACAACTTCGGCGTGCGCGAACTCCTGGACACGTTTGTGGAAATCGCACCCGGCCCGCTGCCCCGTCCGGCCTCCACCCGCACTGTCTCGCCGGAGGAAAAAGCGTTTTCCGGATTCGTATTCAAGATACAGGCAAACATGGACCCGGCCCACCGGGATCGCATCGCGTTTCTGAGGATCTGCTCTGGACGTTTCAAGAGGGGGATGCGGATACGGCACCACCGCCTTGGCAAGGACATTCTCGTGGCCAACCCGATTATTTTCATGGCGCAGGACAGAAGCTTCGTGGAAGAGGCCTGGCCCGGCGACATAATCGGCATTCACAACCATGGAACGATAAAGATCGGTGATGCGTTTTCTGAAAAGGAGCCTCTGAATTTTTCCGGTATCCCAAATTTCGCGCCTGAACATTTCCGCCGCGTTCGCCTGGCATCCCCGCTCAAGGCCAAGCAACTCAACAAGGGCCTCACCCAGCTGGCGGAGGAGGGAGCGATACAGCTTTTCCGCCCGCTTATGACAAGCGAATACATAATGGGCGCCGTGGGCGTCCTGCAGTTTGACGTGACGGCCGCCCGGCTGAAAGACGAATACGGTGTGGACGCGGTATATGATCCGCTTGGTTATGCCGCCGCCAGGTGGGTCCAGTGCGGGGACCGGAAACGGCTCACCGCTTTCGAAAAAGCCAACCATGCCAACCTCGCAGTGGATGCGGGTGGAAACCTGGCCTACCTGGCCGACAGCGAATGGAGGCTCAACAGGGTGACCGAACAATGGCCTGAAGTAACCTTTTTGAAAACAAGAGAAATCTGACCGTCAAACCTTAGGTCGACCCCGAGCGGCCGGAGGCTGTACAGGCGAGGTGATGGAAGCCCGGGAGATTACATCAGCAATTCATCCGGCGTGGATTCGATCATGTAATCCGGCTCCGGGTGCGGGCCACCAGGATTTCGAGAGGCATACGTTCCGCAGCGGCACAGGTGACGGGCATCAATAGTCTGCAAAGTCTTCGGATCCCTGAAACATCCCTTCATCGTTACGCCGCCGCCTTGATCGAGGGGTTTCGACCTTCCCTTGACATTGGAGGATTCTCTGATACATTCGTCTTATTCAGAGTAAGGCATGTAGATTCAATGTTTACGGTTCAGAGAGCCCGTTTCCCCTGTAAAACCGAGCGGTCGCCCCGCGTTAACTGACGGGGCCGGACCTACGCCGGGAGGGATGAGAGCATCATGATGTTTTTTCAACGGCTGTGTCTCATTTTTGGTTTTCTTTTTTTACTTCCCGTCTTCTCGGCCGGCTCCCCTGTTCCGGTGCAGCCGTCCTCGGGGCTGAGCGCCCGCAACTACCTGGTCATGGACGCTCACAGCGGGGCTGTGCTGGCCGAGCAAAATCCGGATGAACGGGTGGCACCTGCGAGCCTGGTCAAGATAATGACCGCATACCTGGTTTTTCAGGAACTCAAGGCCGGCAAACTGAGGCTGGACGAAGAGGTGGCAGTCAGCGAACGGGCCTGGCGCACGGGGATGACCGGGGCGTCCCGGATGTACATAGATGTGGGCAGCAGGGTCACCGTCGAAGATCTGCTCCGGGGGATGATCGTTCAATCAGGCAATGACGCCTGCGTCGCCCTCGCCGAACGGCTCGCGGGAACCGAGGAGGCCTTCGTAGACATGATGAACGCCCAGGCGAGGTCCCTTGGCCTGGAAAACACGCGGTTCCAGAACAGCCACGGCCTTCCGAGCAAGGAGGCCCAGTATACGTCGGCCCGGGATATCGTCACCCTGGCGCGTTTCCTGATCTTGAACTTCCAGGAATACTACGGATATTATTCAGAACGCTCCTTCACCTACAACAACATTACGCAGCACAACCGCAACCGGCTTCCGGGGCGGGACAGCTCCGTCGACGGCGTCAAGACGGGCTGGACGAAGGAAGCGGGGTACAACCTGGTCACATCGGCCAAGCGTGACGGCATGAGACTCGTGTCCGTCGTCATGGGCATCCAGGCGTCGAGCGGCCGGCAGGGGGCATCAGCCCGCGCGAAACAGACCGAAGCCTTGTTGAACTGGGCGTTCCGGCAGTTCGAAACGGTGAAGGTAAGGGAATCGGGAGTGGCACTGGCGGAGCCCCGCATATGGAAAGGCGTCGAAAAATTCCTTCCGGTGGGTTTGAACGAGGCTTTTTACCTCACGATCCCCCGCGGCAAACAGGAGAGCCTGCAGGTCCAAATTCACCTGGTAGAGGATATCCAGGCTCCCGTGGCTGAGGGCCGGCCCATGGGCGAACTGCACGCCTTGATCGACGACGAACGCATCGACGGCCGGCAACTGGTAGCCCTGAAGACGATAGAAAAAGGCGGCATATTCAGGGTTTTCCTTGACACCATCCAGCGTCTGCTCGGCGGCCTGGCAGGCTCCATCCGGGGCTTGTGGAATTGACCTGAAACATTATTCCGGATTTGAACATCGATGAAATCGAAACCGGATGATCATCGTTAACGCCGGATTTCCCGATGTCTCCGTCAAAATCACCTGGTTTCCATCCTTAGCTACCAACTCCGTAATTGCCTTCACCTGGACTGTACCTCCTCCAACACCCCTCGGGCTGCCTCTACAAAAGCCCTGCAGCCCCTGATGATGTCCTCCTCTGATGTGTCCTCGGCGATGTCGTGGCTGATTCCGCCGATGCTGGGGATGAAAAGCATGCCCGCGGGGATATGGCGGGCCAGGACCTGGGCGTCGTGGCCCGCGCCACTCGGCATGACGTTCCACGCCCCAGGGGCATGATTTTCGGCGGCCTCTTCCAGTCGCCTGCGGATCCCTTCGTCCATAACCGCAGGGGCCACTTCAGGGAAGGCCGGTTCGATGGAAGCCGTCACAGGCCCCATACGATTCACCTCCATCACGACTCGCTCGGCCCCTTTTCTCATTCGGTCCAGAACCGCCTCATCCGTGTCCCGAAACTGAAGTGAAAGTTCCGCCTTCCCTGGAATCACGCTGGGCACTCCAGGCTCGAAAACCACGCGTCCCACGGTCCAAACGGAACGTGGACCTGCCAGCTTTGCAAGCTCTTGGTCGAGAAGACCGGCCGTCTTGATAAGTGTCATGCCTGCATCCTTTCGGCAGGACATCGGGGTCGTTCCCGCATGATTCTGTTCACCTGAGAATTTTATGGTGAAAGTCCGTATGCCCACAATGGCGGTTACCACACCCAGCAGCTTTTTCTCTGCCTCGAGGTACGGCCCCTGTTCCACGTGAGCCTCCAGGTAGGCAATGTGGCGGATAGGATCGAGCCGGGCGAGGGGAAGATTTTCCAGCCCTGCTTCCTTGAGAGCTTCCAGGAGGGACTGGCCTGTTCGCAGATTCAGCGCCCGCTCCACATCGGAGTCAATCAGCTCTTCACAAAAAGATTTGCTTCCCATGGTTCCCATGAAGGTCCCCTCCTCATCGCTCCAGGAAACCACATCCAAGGCAAAAGCAGAGGTTTCAGAATCGGCCGCCATAACCCTCGCTGCCTCCAGGGCGTAGACCACCCCTAAGGCCCCGTCCAACCAACCTCCCGTGGGCTGGGAGTCTGTATGGGAGCCCACTAACAACGCCGTCCCCGGATTTCGGGAGTGTCCAATAACATTACCAACGCCGTCCATCGAGGCGTCCAGGCCTGCTTCCTCCATGCGGCCAAGCAGCCACCGTCGCGCCTCCATGTCGGCCGGCGAGAAAGCGGGGCGGGCCACGCCGATCCCGTGGCGACCGATGGAGCGAAGATGGTAAAGATCCGCCATGAGGCGTTCAGGATTCATCGTTGTCATTTTGTCTCCCTCATAAATTTTTCCAGTTTTTCAAAAAGTAAAGACTTTATCCGCTTCCATTGCTATTTCGTGTCCATCATCCATCCAACCTATCGGGCATGTTCCCGATCCCACAAGACCGAGGGATTTCATGCAGACCCCTCAAACATAAAAATCACCATCGAATTTATTCATTTCTCCCATGATAAGGACCTACTATCAGCTTCAAGCCTGATCGAAAAAGATTTTATGGTCAATAAGGTTCATTCGCCGGAGCTTGCCGGTGATCAGCTTTTCCTCGCCGAAGATGTTCTCCAGCCGGATCCTCCCCTGGTCTTCGGGCACAATCAAGTCGACACTTTCCATGACCAGTTCCTCTTCGCCGTTTCTTAAAAAAAAAGCATTGCTTTCACACATCGTTTAAAACCTCCTTCAAGTGTTTATTGATCACCATGTCCACCAGGTGGGGCAGCGGTTCCTGGCCGGCACCGACTATCACCACCTTTTCCTGGTGAAGCGGAATGAGAATCTTCGGGGCCGGGCTGGATGCTATTGCCTCGGCCATAGCGAGAGTGAGCTCACCCATCATCGCATTGGGCCACATAACAGCCACCGGTCCAAGGATGAAATCGACTTTGCCCACAGTTTGCACCACCGGATTTTCGCCGGTGGCGCCCCGGTTTGCCCCGGACTTCATCATCTGGGAGGTGGAAATGGCATTCGTACCGACGGCCAGGATTTCCACGGTTTCCCCAAACCTTTCCCTCAATTTTTTTACGATCAGGGCACCTATCCCGCCTCCCTGGCCATCGATCACACAAAAGCGCTTCATTGAGAACCTGTCACTTGCTAAGCCTGCTGAAAAAGGATTTGAAATCCAGACGCCGCTCGGTGTATTTCCTCTCGATAAACTTCCTTCGCTATCATCTCCTTTCAATTGCGTCAAAACATGGGATGCAAAGAACCCGCTGATCGAAACTCCGGGTACGGGTTTCCATAACCGGTTCGCCGCAGTTATCGCACACGAGGCTCGCAAAAATACGGGCCTTTTTCGGCAACGGTTCTTCAGGTTTTTTGAAATCAAAAAGTTCCTCTATTTCAGATTCCATGATCCGCCTTGAAATCGCAGATCTGGCCTCACGCCATGTTTTTTCCTCTTCTTCACTCAACCCCACGGTTTCCCTCTTGTGGTGCAGCCTCCCGAGAAGCGGGCTGGTGTCTCCGTACGCAGCTGCACGCAGAACGAGCCGCATGGTTTTGCCGTCCCTGCGACGATAGAAGGTGAAGGCGTTTTTCCCATAATCTTTGTAAACAAGGTTCCCTTTACCGAACGTGCATCCGGTCAGATACTGGATTGCATCCACGCCGCACATATCTGTTTCGACAACAGTCACAATCTCTTCATCCGACGATTTTCCCATCTCCGAGATCGCCCATTCGGCGGCGCGTATGCCGATCGCAAGTCCCGGGCACCAATGACCGTGGAAGGCTATTGTTTCATTGAGTTTATTTTCACTTATACGGGTTATCGGCATTTTCATCCCTCCTCTCAGAAAAAAAGCCACGAAGATCCAGAATGATTCCAGGAGGACCTTCGAGGCCTTATTATTCAGGTAGTATCCTTAAATTGAATCGCAGTGTTGAATTACACTTTACACCGATTCGCTTTCCTACAACCCTTCATGGGCTACTATGGACCGTATTCCTGCCAGATCAGCTTTGTTGTGTCAAGAAAATTTACAAGGAAATTCAGGCATGAAAATTCCCCAGGATCGGATCGACAGGTCTGCCGCCTTAAAATCCGTATGGCATTTGCTTGGTCCTCTGTATAAGCCCAGGCGTACATAAATTTCTGATGCGATTATTCCGGCTGAATTCTCTTACCGAAAACTGCCCGGAACCGATTTCCGTAGGCGCGGAGACGTAATGGAGTACGTCGCCTGTCTGCCGTGAGTGTAAAAAGAAGGAGCGAAATCGATTGACTCGATTTTTGGCCGCGCCAGCAGAGCACCGATTCTTTTTGCCACGAAGCCACCGCATTTTCCTAAAGCGAAAAGCATAATTAAGGAAGAAGGGAGAAGTATCAACCAGTATAAAATTCTATAGACCAATACTTGTTCCATTTTTATTCTCCTTTTTGGTAAAAACATGAAGATGCAACCTGCCTTTTAATCCATGACAAACAATCCTACTTCCCTGTGTAGCCAGTAAAGGACCTGCATGCGGGTGGAACGCGAATTGGGACTATATTCAGAATTCAGTAAAGGTTTTCATTGGATGGAACTTTTATCGCCATCATCTCCTTTCCGACCGCTGAAATTTTTTCGTCAACTTTTTTCTGGAAAACTAACGCCTTCAGGGTTACAAAACAGTTACATATTTGGTTACACTTTACCGTGAAAATGCGTCTCGCCGAACGGGCACAGTTCAAGTAGGCCCTCTTGGAGTCCTGAATGATACGAGGGCATAGTTCGAGGTTGTGTGTGTTCCGATGAAGTACGGTTAGGCTGCC